>JALZWC010000459.1 GCA_023300255.1 Saprospiraceae bacterium
ATAAGTAGCGCTACTTATTACCTCTTATTTATTACCTATTACTTTTTACCTATTACCTCTTACTTTTCACCTATTACCTACTATTTATCGTCGTCTAGAATAATTCGAATTCTTCTTTCTATTGGCAAAAAATTCTTGCTTTCTTCTTTGCTTTTCTTTATTCCATTCCTTCTTTTCCTTTTCCGTCATTGGTTTATCCGTCTGAGGATAAGGATTGTCTTTAATAGAAATGACCTTCTTCTTGATTAATTTTTCAATATCTCTAAGGTATTCATTCTCTTCTGGTTCACATAAGGAAATAGCTACACCGTCTTCTCCTGCTCTTCCAGATCGGCCAATTCTATGAACATAGGTTTCTGGCAGATTAGGCACATCAAAATTGATTACATACTTTAACTTATCAATATCAATACCTCTTGCAGCAATGTCCGTAGCTACTAATACCCTAACAGTACCTTCTTTGAATTTAGTAAGCGCTTTTTGTCGTTGATTTTGGGCCTTATCTCCATGTATCGCATCCGCCTTAATATCGAAGCGCTTCAAGTGTTTCGCTATTTTATCTGCGCCTCTTTTTGTTCTGGAAAATAATAAAACTTGCCCAATATCTCGATTATCCAAAATATGTAATAACAAATCTTTTTTACTCGTTCTATTGGTGTAATAAACGTATTGCTGTATTGTCTCCGCTGCGGAAGAAACAGGGCTAACCTCAATTCTCTTTGGATTATTAAGGATCTTACTAGACAGTTCTACAATGTTTTTTGGCATCGTAGCAGAGAAAAACAAAGACTGTCGTTCTGCAGGTAATAATTGTAAGAGCTTTCGTATATCGTTAATAAAGCCCATATCTAACATACGATCTGCTTCATCTAAGATGAACATCTTAATATTACTTAAGCTAATCAATCTCTGAGAAATAAGATCTAATAGTCTACCTGGTGTAGCGACTAAGATATGTACTCCTTTATTTAATTTTGCTACTTGCGCACCTTGTTTGACACCGCCAAAGATAACGGTATGCTTGACATTTGTGTACTTACTATAAGCAGCAATGTTTTCGTCAATTTGAATGGCTAACTCTCGAGTAGGCGTCACGATTAGTGCGCGCAACTTAGGAAAGCCACCTTCTTTACTTTCTATCCTATGAATTAGCTGTATAATAGGTATGGCGAATGCAGCAGTTTTACCTGTGCCTGTTTGTGCGCAGCCTAATACATCATTTCTTTTAAGGATTAGCGGAATGGCTTTTTCTTGTATACTGGTTGGCTCGGTGTAGTTTTTATCTGCTAGTGCCCTTAAAATAGGGTCAATTAATGGTAGTTCATCAAATCTCATTGCTCACTTTATTGGTTACCTTCATGTAAATTAGAGCGCAAAGGTAGGCATTAATATATTAATTAATTTAGAAGCAAGCTTTGAAGGGGATAGGCGGTTATTAACTACAAATTTAAATTAAACATATTTTTTTAAAATTTTTAACCATAAAGTTAAAAATTTACTTTTCCATTATAGATATACTTGTTAGTTTTGCATAATCTCCTAATAATTCATCAACTAGTATGAAAAGACGTCAATTTCTTAATAAAACCACTACTATCGCTGCGGCCGCAGCTATTCCAATTAGCTGTGCAGCTACGAGCCAAACAAGTGTGGCTGAGGAAAAAGAAAAAGAGTTGTACGAAATCAGAACGTATGAGTTGAGATTTGGTGGAAATGTTAAACTATTGATCAATTATTTGAAAGAGGCATTGCAACCTGCTTTAAAAAGAGCTGGTAGTAATCGATTCCTGCTATTTGATGAGGTTGGGAACTCGGACCCTAAGAAAATCTGGGTATTGATTAGTTATCCGAATTCGACGTCTTATATAAAGGCCCAGTCTTTGAAAATGGATACCGCTTTTACAACTGCTGCTACTGCCTATTCCGCTTCGGAACAAGCTATTTATAATCGATTTACTTCTTCTTTATTATTGGCTTTTGATGGACTTCCACAGATGATGAATCCTGTTGATGGGGCTTCTATTTTTGAATTAAGAACCTATGAAGGATATTCAGAGGATGCAGTAGGACGGAAAATTAAGATGTTCAACCAAGAGGAAATTCCTTTATTCAAAGAAGTAGGTTTGAATGCTGTATTTTTTGGAGAAATGATTGCAGGCCCCTATAGACCTTGTTTGACTTATCTTCTCAGTTTTAAAGATATGGAAGCGCATGGAGTAGCTTGGGAAAAATTTATTGCTTCCCCAGAATGGAATGCAATGAAAGTGAAAAAAGAATACGCGAATACCATTTCTAATATCCGAAAAGTTTTCTTGAAGCCTATTTAGGTTTTTTGAAGAACAGAGAGTAGAGAATCGAGAGTAGAGACAGCTTTCGTTTGCAAACAACGAAATTTGGTTGTTCGCAAACGAAATTCATCTCTATTCTTAGGTGTGTGACAAGCTTTTCTTTACTTGAGTATTAGTAATTAAATCGTGGTAAAACATTTGCCGTATAGTATTAGTGCTTACCACTTGAGTAATACTAACCGTCTGCACTAGATAATTATAGCGATTCATCATAAAATCTATAGAAGGATTTCCTTCTCCGCCCTCTTTATGTAAGGCTAATATAGCCATTCTACTAAAATCAGTTCTACCATTCAGCCATTCTGCAAACCATTCTTTTCTTTTTTGTTGCATCCCTTCATCATATAAGGTAGCCGAAGACCAAATATGTGGTTTTGAAATATCCAATTCTAGTAAATGGGTTTGTACCCCATCCCATCGAAAATCAAATAACTGCCCATTGTCATAAGTAATTAGTGTAAAAGGTTCGATCCCTTTAAAATTGTATTGTTCAAAGAAAAGATTGGCATGTGGAGAGTCAAAGAAATCCATTACCATAATCCCCCGACTGATACGATAAGGTAATTGTCGTTCTTGACGCTCAAAAGCCCCATTGAGTAGACAGACCAAGCGATCTTTGGAAGATGCCATAATCCAACTACCTCCTGCACCTTTGTCTCTAGGAAATAGTAATTCTTGACCACTACGAGTAAGTTGAGTAATATTTTTTGGAGAGCGTAAAGCACTTTCGTCTCTATTGGAAGTTAATATATATCCTTCTTTTTGAGGAATATAGGTGACTGTGCACATAGTAGGGGTTATAGATTAGAAGTCAGAAGTCAGACCGCTGTACTGTCAGAAGTCAGACTTGTGACGTTGACCTTACGACGCATTTGATAGCGTAGTTTTCTGAATTAGACATTCAAGTACGCCATCAATAAGTCATATCTTTCCTTAAGGGTATCGGTAAATTGAGCTTCCATAAAAGAAGCTTTTATTTTATAGTTAAAGCGCTCGAAAGTAGCAATGATACCATGTATGTCAGGACGATTTACCTTGATCGTGACATCCATCAAGAACGCATCCTTATTAGTGGTAATAAAAGAGCTAAGTATATTAGCATTTTCAGATTCTACAATTCTTGCAATCTCTACTAAGGAATAATCCCGTCGCTGGAGTTCTAAAACGATAATACTTCCAGGTTCTGTAAAAGCGGCAGTAGCGGCAAAATATTGTAACAAATCGTCTTGCGTAACATAGCCCATATATTCCTCATCTACATTTATCGCAGGGATCAGCGTTAAGCGTTGAGTAGCCAACACCTTCATTACTTCAAAGAGATGATCCCTTTCTTTTACATAAGGACGGTATAAGGACAATCTATAAGAACCTAAAGGTTCATCGACATCATAATTCAATATGTCGTCTTCTGAAATAACCCCTAGTAATTCTTTATTGTTGACAATGGGTAAGTGGCGAACGCCAAATTCATTCATGATCGCTAAAGCTTCGTCCCCTGTATCAGAAGTTCTAAGCGGTAGAATGTCGTTAGATATTAATGTTCCGGCTATCATAATTCTTTTTTAGTGTTTGTTTATCTAGCTATTAATAGCAGGGGAATTATTGAGAATAGAGCGTAGAGACCGCTACGCTAAGAGAGCAGAGACTTTAGCTAGTCTCTATTATTCTCTTAGGCAAA
>JALZWC010000460.1 GCA_023300255.1 Saprospiraceae bacterium
GTCGTTTTAAGCTAGACATTTTTTCTTCTAAGGAATGCTAAAAAATTAAGCATAGCTGGGCTACGGTTCCTTTTTTAGGATTTCTTAGAAGTAAAAAGGACAGTTTAAAATGGCTAATTTATTCTTTCACTTTGCCTTAATGGTAAGGAACAATGTTAGACGGGGGTAGCCTGATGATGTATTAAGGTATTGATAATCAATTTAATAAATCCACTAGTTGGTCCAAGAAGGAGGTTTAAAGATCAATTAATGTTCTTAATAATATTACCTTTCTTTTTAATAGCTCGAAATTTGTTGTTGTTTTGTAGGTGTTTTCTCAATGGAAAGAGGTTTGATAATGAACTTAAAAGTGTAAAATGAAAATAGTAGCCATTTCTGATACCCATGGCAAGCATCGAGATTTAATAGTGCCTTCAGGAGATCTATTAATACATGCAGGAGATGTCACTCAAAAGGGAAGCAAAGAAGAAGTAGAAGACTTTTTAGATTGGTTTAAAGACCAACCTTGTACCCATAAAATATTTATAGCAGGCAATCATGATTTCTATTTTCAAGAAGCAACCAAAGAAGAAATAAATGCCTTGATCCCTGAAGGCGTTACCTATTTAAATGATAGTGGAATTGAAATTGAAGGCATTTCTATCTGGGGTTCTCCGATTACTCCTTGGTATTATAATTGGGCATTTCAAAGACATCGAGGTGGAAAGATAGAAAAGCATTGGGATTTAATTCCAGAAGGTACAGATGTTTTAGTGGTACATGGACCGCCGCATGGTATATTAGATAAGACCCGTTTTGGTGCGAAAGTTGGTTGTGAACGTTTAACCGATGCAATTCAATTTCTTCGTCCGAAAATAAGTATATTTGGACATATACATGAAGATAGAGGAATCCTTAAATGGAAAGAAACAACTTGTATTAATGCAGCAGTTGTTGATTTAGAATATGAAGTCAAACATAAACCGTATATAATAGAGATAACTGGAGAGTAGAGAACGGAGAGCAGACCAGCCCGACTGACGGCAGTCGGGCTGGGCTATTCTCTACTCTATCTTTGCATGCCTAAATTGATTATAAAATATAATAATATGAATTACGAATCTTTTAAAGTAGACATCAACAACAACATTGCACATGTAGCAATCAATCGTCCAGAGAAAGCTAATTCCTTTCACCAAAAAGCATGGGAAGAATTAAAAGAAATGTTTGAAGGCTTCAGTTATAATAAAGACGTGAGGGTTGTGGTCTTGAGTGGAGAAGGCAAATTATTCTGTGCAGGAATAGATGTATCTATGTTGATGGATATTGGTAATTTTTCTGCGAAGGGCTGTGAAGCGAGGAAAAGAGAAGAATTTATCAAAGGTCTACAATTTTTACAAGATAGTGTTTCTTCTATCGAAAAATGTAAGAAACCTGTTCTAGCTGCTATTCACGGTGGCTGTATTGGTGGAGGAGTAGATATTGCTAGTGCTTGCGATATGCGCTATTGCTCAGCCGATGCTTACTTCTGTGTAAAGGAAGTAGATATGGGTTTAGTTGCAGATATAGGTACGATGCAACGCTTACCAAAATTAGTTCCTTACGGAGTAGCTGCGGAGATGGCTTACACAGGAAGAAAAGTATATGGTCCAGAAGCAAAATCAATTGGTCTATCTAATCAAACCTATGCCGATAAAACGGAAATGATGGAAGCGGTAATGGGCATTGCTACTATGATTGCGTCTAAGTCGCCAGTAGTTATTAGAGGGACAAAACATATCTTACAGCATACAAGAGATCATTCTGTGAATGAAGGCTTGCAATATATTCAAGCTTGGAATGCAGCTATGATTTACTCAGATGATTTGATGGAATCGTTTCAGGCGTTTATGCAGAAGCGACCTGGGGTATATCAGGGGTAAAGAATATAGAGATGTTTGGTGATTTTTATATAACACTCCAACAGCGATTCTTATCTAAGATGTTGACGGGTTAACCACATAGATACATAGGGCACATAGGTGTTATTCTCTATGTGCCCTATGTACCTATGTGGTTAAAAAAAAGATGTTGTGTCCTTTTTTAGCTGCTGTTTTTTTAGTTGACGCTCTAAAATACGCCAATCTAATTTATTCTCGTACATTGCAGCATGAAAGTTCTAATTCTCAGTGACTTAAACTGGCACGCCCACCTAAGAACCATGACAGCGGAGGAGGTAACTTCCTTTGAAGAAAGCCAACTTTCCTTAGATCGCTACCAACGCATCCATCGATATTTACAAATAATAGAAACGGAAAAAGCCGACATCGTCCTATTCGCAGGAGATGTTACAGGAGACGGATTTTGTGGACACGGTTTCCACTATGCCTTTAGTTTGTTGTTGACCTTATTAGAGCAGCGGCGCATCCCTTCTTTTTTTATTAGGGGCAATCATGATGAGCCAGCCTATTATGAGACCGTAATAGAATTTACTAAAGACTACCAATATGTCAGGGAAATATCTAACCAGTCCATAGAAATAGGAGGCATAAAGATTTTGGGAATAGATTACGAATGCTCTAAATCCAAACATAGCTTAAAAGCTTTTATCAAAAAACATGAAAAAGAACAGTATGATTTCTTACTGGCACATAGTCAATTGAAAAGGAGGATTCGACTATTTGATCTACCCTGTCAATATATTATTACAGGACACTATGATCGGAAACTATGCATGCATCGAGATACGGTATTTATAGCTTTAGATAATGATTCAGAAGCAGTTTCTTATGCCATAATAGAAAAAAATGTAGGTCGGAGAGATCTAGTACATTTTAAAGTAAAAGAAAATGCACAAACAATCTATCGCTTTACAGAAGAAACCTATCAATTGTTGGAAGGCAATCGTACGAATACCTTAGTACTGAATGAGCAACGCACATTGAATTTGGATCAAATAGAAGCGGCACCCATTAATCAGTTAGTCACAGACAAAGGAGATTATCTGTATTTCAAATATCTACGAGGAGAGAACTATGTAAAGAGTTTAAATACATTATATAAAACGGATCAAGAAATACCATTAAGTGTTCAAGACCTACCTTTAAATCAAGTAGAAGATTTACCAATTATTGATACCTATAAAATTTCAGAAAGTATGATTGTCGATTATCTTGGGAAATATAAGTGAGCTAAGTATATGATTTTGAATATATTATTAAAAATACTATATTTGCAAGTTGAATGGCTATACCATCATCACCCATGAACACTATCGAAACGCTAGAAAATGACAAAGATCCTTCACCTATTGAATCTTTTTGTGCTACTGTGCTTAATGCCAATAGGCTTAACGCCATTAGCCGCACAAACTACTTTTTCGCTCCCTTCTCTTTCTGCCAATTGCGGCGAAACTATTCAAATACCCGTTACGGTTGAAAATTTTGATAGCCTCTTAGGTCTACAACTTATTCTAGAGTGGGATGCAACCGTTTTAGAATATGTACCCGATGCTGCGAATACTTCCTTCATTCCCGGTATTATATCTTTAATCAATAACAGTAGCGTACAATTTACGTGGCAGGATACAGTGGCTTTATCCTTACTACCACAAGATACTTTATTTGTGATTTCCCTAAGGGTATTTAATGCGACCAATCCAGAAACGAGTATTGTCCTTTCCAATGATAAATCAGATATAGATATTATAGGTACGAATGGGACAATAGACCCTATTTTAAATAATGGGACCGTTCGTTTTCTAAGCAGTACCATTCCCGTGGCAGTTAATTGTCAAGATACCGTTATTCAATATACGACTGCTACCTCTTGTGAAATAGAAGGTGTGTGGATTGCACCAGTTTTTGAAAGTTGTACAGGATCTGGTTCATTCATAATTTCTTCCAGTCATGATATTGGGACTACTTTTGAAGTCGGAAGTCGAATGATTACTTATACCGCATCTGACGAATCTGGGAATACAGGTACTTGTAGTTTTATACATGTAGTCCAAGATACAATAGCACCAGTTATTTCTAATTGTCCAGATGATTTGGACATTAATTTCTCGAAAGATGCGGGTTGTGATTTATCGGTCACTTGGAATGCACCGAGTGTATTAGAGCGATGCTCTGCTTCAGATACGGAAGTGAGTAGTAGTATGCAGCCAGGTAGTTTTTTTCCAGTTGGAATAACAATGGTCACTTATACTGCCACAGATGCGGCAGGGAATAGTAGTAGTGACTGTACTTTTGAAGTAGTGGTGACAGGCTCAGATCCAATTACTTTTGATATACAACCTGAAAATGTAAGAATTGATGCAGAGATAGGGTTGTGTGGAGCTATTTACGATTGGGAAGGTCCACCAGCTGTCATTAGTGGCTGCGCGCCTATAGAATTGGTTAGTAATATACCACCAGGTAGTTTTTTCCCAGTAGGAACAACGGTAGTAGAATATGTAGCGACTGATGAAATCGAACAAAGAGCGGTTTGGTCTTTCTCTGTTACAGTAGAAGATATGCAGCCTTTGTCAGTCAATTGTCCTACAGATATTATCGTAAGTGCAGATGGGGTTGTTCAATTGGATAGCATGGAATTTCTTAGTAGCGTTAATGTTACGACTTGTGGTAATTATGAATTAAATTTTTCTGATTTGGATGTAGTAGATAATTGTACTTCTTCTATTCAAACAGAATTACGTGCGGGGAATAGTAAAGATTTTACCTTAGGAGACACTCAAATGGAGTATGTCGTCACCAATGATTCCGGCGAAGAATTTACTTGTACTTTCCTAGTTAGTATTATGGAACAGCCGGCTATTTCTGTAGATCGTTCTGCCAATTTAACTTGTGTAGATACAGAAGTACAATTATTAGCAGTTGTTGATATAGATGGTTTTTATGATTTGTGGCAGTGGATAGGTCCAGCAGGATATAGCTCTACAGAAAAAGAACCTACTATTTATTTAACACCCGAAAGAGCTGGACTGTATAAAGTCATTGCAAGCTCCTCTGTTAGTGGATGTTCTGCGGAAGCAGAAACAATTATAGAAGTATTAGGAGAAGAAGGTTTACCTAGGATTGAGACAGGAGAGTTAATCGTTTGCGAAGGCGCTTCCCTTTTTCTAGGAACAACAGCTACGCCAGGTGCAAGTTATGCTTGGACAGGCCCTAATGGTTTTACTTCTAACGAAGTAAGGATTGATCTAGAGGATGCCATAGCTGCTCAAACAGGTAATTACGAATTGACTCGGACAGTGGATGGTTGCACTTCTGCACCTGCAAGTGCTCGTTTAATCGTTCTATCCGAATTAATTCTTGAAGATGATGTAGTAGAATCCGTTATTAATTCAACCACTGACTTTGATGTATTGAAGAATGATACCATCGCCTTAGATGCTCCTTTTACAATTACCGTTACGCCACAACCTACAAGTGGGGAATTAATTAATAATGGAGATGGAACATTTTCTTATACACCTAATGAAGGTTTTATAGGAGTGGATCAAGTCTCTTATGAAGTTTGTTATGAGACTTGTACTGATTTATGCGCTAGTAGTATTCTGAACATTCGTACGGAACTCAGTGATGATTTATGCACGTACCCTTCTTATTTATCGCCTAATGGGGATGATCAAAATGACCTGCTTATTTTATCTTGTAATAGTGATGATCCAGAAAGTGGTATTATCATTTTTAATCAATGGGGCGCTAAAATTTACGAATCTTTTCCTTATAGTAATGATTGGGATGGTACTTATAAAGGTAAGGAATTACCAGATGGTACGTATTTTTATATTTATAAAAATTCTAGAGAAGATATGAATGCTATTAAGAATTGTTTGACGATTTTTAGATAAATCTTCTCTTATATCTAGAGCGGTAAAATCATACATCTTGGATTATATATCCAAACGGGACGCAAGTAATCTGGATATATGATTTATGATGTATGAAATATGATTTATGATTTACTCAAGCCTAAAGCATGGTGAAAAAGAAGAGATGAATGCTATTAAAAATTACGATGATCTAAGATTCCGTTTTTTGTGAGAGCGGCAAAATCATAAATTTTAAATCATACATCATATATCCACAGAGTGTGTAAAGAATTGGGGGAAAACACATATAATGTTGACGAATTTACCACATAGATACCTAGTTCACATAGTATTACTCCTTATCAGGTAGCTACTAGACTTACTAGACTTACTAGACT
>JALZWC010000461.1 GCA_023300255.1 Saprospiraceae bacterium
TACTGTTGCGGCTTCCTATTCTATGGTCATAGGTCAGATTCATAGTGCCGACGGACATGAAAATGAACCGTTTAAATTATTTTATAAAAAGTTTCCAGGGCATAAAAAAGGTTCTGTTTTTTGGAATTATGAAATCAATACAGCAGGCGATGATAATTCTGGAAGATGGGATTATTCTTATCCGGTTTGGGGCTATGACTTTTCTGTAATTGGAAAAACGCCAACTGACTTCCCAGCAGAACCAGCGGACGGGATTGAATTAGGAGAAGAAATGACTTATGAAGTCTTAGTGAAGGAGGGTATTATGCATTTAACATTTAGGAGTAAAGGGCACGAAACGAAAACATTTACAAAAAATCTAATTCAATCAGAATATAGCACAAAGGCAGATAGGCCAGAGCAAGTTCAAAAATTGTTTGTGCCAATTGGTCAAGACGGAGTAGAGCGAGCAAATGCTTACGCAGAGGAGGGCCTATTTTTTAAACAAGGTTCTTACAATCAAACAAACGGAAAAAAACCTATTGTAAATAAAGTCTGGTGTGCTGGTGCGGAAACGCATGGAGGGGATCTTCAAAAACAATATGCAGATGGAAACCATGCGGAAGTTTGGTTCAAAGAAGCCACTGTTTCTATTCCTGATGATGCTATATCGAATGAAGGATATTTCGCAGCTAATGATGGCTTAAGTAAGAAAACAGTTTATCCCCATAAGGTTATCCCATTCATGGATAAATTTAAAATGTTGATGGGCGATGGAACAGCTGTTGATGACCTCACGGAGTTCGAAAATAAAGATTTTTTCTACTCCGTAATTGATGGAACGATGCACTGGGTCGTCTATAAAACGCCCAATTCAGGGGTTACCTCTAAAAATTCTAGCAACACAAGAACAGAGTTGCACGAAAAAAGAGAATGGACACCTAAGCAAGGAGGTAAATTAACAGGCAGTTGTAAAGTCATGCACGTTTCGACATCTGGTGATGGCAGAGTGGCGGCTTCCTACTCGACCGTTATTGGGCAAATCCACAGTGGGGACGGACATGAAAACGAGCCTTGTAAAATATTTTATAAGAAATTTCCTGGTCATACCAAAGGTTCTGTTTTTTGGAATTATGAAATCAATACAGCAGGTGACGATAACTCAGGAAGATGGGATTATTCTTATCCAGTTTGGGGCTATGATATGTCTGTTGTGGGAGCAAGTCCGACAGCTTTTCCTAAAGAACCAGCAGATGGAATCGAATTAGGGGAGGAGTTTAGCTATGAAATAAATGTTCATGAAGGTATTATGTATTTAACTTTTACAAGTGAAGGTCACGAAACGAAAACTTTCACTAAAAATTTAATACAGTCAGAATACGCGACGAAGGCGGATATTCCTAAGCAAACTCAAAAATTATTTGTGCCAATTGGTCAAGACGGAGTGGAGCGTAAAAATGCCTATGCTGGATCATTGAATTATTTCAAGCAGGGTGCTTATAATCAAACGAATGGAAAAGCTCCTGAAAAAAATATAGTTTGGTGTGCTGGCGCAGAAACGTATGGTGGCGATATAGCCAAACAATATGCCAATGGATGTTATACAGAAATTTGGTTTAAAGAGGCAACGGTTGGTATGGGTTCCGCTCCTAAAAAGTAGTCGCCCAATTTATTGGGCTGACTGGAAATGAAATAAGGATTACAGCCTACCCAATAAATTGGGTGGCTACTTTTACAAAAAATATAGACCAATGGAAAGAAGGGCGTACTTAAAATTAATAGGCACTATGGGATTAATGAGTCCTATAAGTAAGTTACTACCTCTTTCTTGCCAAAAAGAACAAAAAAAATCAGACATCTATTTATTTTCAAAATGCCTTCAATGGTTGGATTATAAAGAGATGTCCAAAGTAGCGAAGGAAATAGGGTTTGATGGATTAGATTTAACGGTAAGAAAAAAAGGGCATGTATTGCCCGAAAATGTAGAAAGAGATTTGCCTAAAGCCGTAGCTGCCATGCAGAAAGCAGGTTTAAAGGCAGACATGATGACGACTACTATCACGAATATTCAAGATCCAGCAACCGAAAGAATATTAAAAACAGCAAGTAGTCTAGGAATAAAAAATTATCGAATGGGTTGGTTGAAATACAAAGACAACGAACCTATTTCGGCACAAATAGAAGCCTTTAAGCCCCAGTTAAAAGAACTGGAGCAAATGAATGAGTATTACAAAATTCGAGGCGATTATCAAAATCATGCAGGGACTAGTGTAGGAGCAGCAGTTTGGGATATATGGATGTTAATAAAAGATTTGAATCCAAAATGGATAGGCTGTCAGTTTGATATTCGACACGCAATCGTAGAAGGATTGAATTCTTGGGAAGTTGGCTTAAAATTATTACAGTCTCATATACAATCCATCGATTTAAAGGATTTTATTTATATACAAAAAGAAAGTGGATGGGCAGTAAAAAATACACCTATAGGCGAAGGAGCAATTGATTTCAAAAAGTTCTTTCAATTACTTGACACGCTCAATATACATAAACCTTATTCGCTCCATGCAGAGTATGATTTAGGTGGAGCAGAACATGGAGCTAGAACGATAAGCATTCCACCAGAAAAAGTGATAGCTGCTTTAAAAGAAGATTTAGTTCGATTAAAGTATTCAATGAGCATCATTAAGGAATGAGTAAATAACCCTATTAATCAGTCATTTTAAAATTTATAAGAACACCTTCGTTGATTTTATCGTATTCAGTACAATGCATCTCAGACATTCTTGTTTAAAAAGCACGAGTACTACTCAGCTAAAAATGTCTAAGTCATGTTTTATAAAAAAAAATAAATCTTGTCTAACACAAACACATCATTCCTATTTTTCTGTTGCTTGCAATTGTTCTGTATTAGCTGTGCGGTTCAAGATAAGCCTAATTTGGAAATGCCTAGCAAAGAGGTAGTACTTGTAATGGATAACATTGATAATAGCGGACATCCCAACCTAATCCTAACCAAAGAAGGCGTAGCCAATATCAAAGCCTATTTAGGCAAAGCACCCTTATTTGATCAAGTCTTAGCGACCACCATAGCCAGAATAGATGCAGAAATAGCGACAGGTATCCATGTACCTATCCCCAAGGATATGTCAGGTGGCTATACCCACCAACGCCACAAAAAAAACTGGTTCGTGATGCAAGAAGCAGGCGTTTTGTATCAAGTAACGGGCAAGGATAAATATGCAATTTATATAAGGGATATGTTGTTAGAATACGCGGACATGTATCCTACCTTACCCATACATCCAACAGACAGATCTTATGCAACAGGCAAAATTTTCTGGCAATGTTTGAATGATGCCAATTGGTTGGTTTATGTTAGTCAAGCCTATGATGCTATCTATGGTTTTCTGACTCCCCAAGAAATAGAAAAAATAGAAAAAGATTTATTCCGACCGTATGCAGATTTTCTATCGGTAGGCAATCCAAAATTTTTCAACCGTATACACAACCATAGTACTTGGGGAAATGCGGCAGTAGGAATGATTGGTTTAGTGATGGATGACCAAGAGTTAGTCGATAGAGCTTTATATGGTTTAGATATTGATAAAAATAAAAAGAACGAAAGAGATAATGATGGTGGATTAATTCGACCAGATGGTTTAAAAAAAGCAGGTTTTCTAGCTCAGTTAGATGGCTCTTTTTCTCCTGATGGTTATTTTACGGAAGGTCCTTATTATTTGCGGTATGCTATTTTCCCTTTTCTACAATTTGGAAAAGCATTAGCTAATAATCGGCCCGAATTAAGCATTCTAACTTATCGAGATAATATATTGAAAAAAGCAGTGTACGCTTTATTATATCAGACAGATAAAAACGGTTTATTTTTTCCGATCAATGATGCCCAGAAAGGAATGTCTTGGAATGCAAGAGAAGTGATTATGGCAGTAGATTTAGCCTATCAACATTATGGAGAAGACCCCATGCTACTATCTGTTGCAGAAAAACAAGGTACCGTAATTTTAGATGAGGCAGGTTTTATGGTGGCGAGAGATTTAGCGAAAGGATTGGCTAAACCAATGCAACAAAAGTCAATTGCTTATAAAGACGGAGCAGATGGGAAACAAGGGGGCGTCGCTATCCTAAGAACAGGTACATCGGTTGAGAATGAATTATGTGCAGTGATGAAGTATTCTGAGCAAGGGATGGGACATGGACACTTTGATAAATTATCCTACTCTTTATATGATGAGACTGGTGAAATAATGCAAGATTATGGAGCCGCTCGTTGGGTAAATATAGACCAAAAAGGTGGAGGTCGTTACTTAAAAGAAAACAATACCTGGGCAAAACAAAGTATTGCTCATAATACGTTGGTTGTAGATGAAACGTCTCATTATAACGGAGATATTAGAATTGGAGAAAAGCATCATCCTGACCTATATTACTTTAATGGAACAGGTGATGTACAGGTCGTAAGTGCCAAATCAAAAAATGCTTATCCAGATACGGAGTTACATCGAACAATGGTATTGGTGAAAGATGAAAATTTTCAACATCCGATTCTAATAGATATATTTAAAGCTACTTCAGAGAAAAAACACCAATATGATTTACCAATTTGGTTTCAAGGTCATTTATTATTAACTAACTTTGATTACAAGAAAGAAGCAACAACTTTAAATACGCTTGGTGATGCACATGGCTATCAGCATGTATGGAAAGAGGCAACAGGCAAAGCGGAAGGAAATATGGCACATGTCAATTGGTTCTCCAATGGTAAATTTTATTCCATGACTAGTGCGGTAACTCCAGACGATGAACTGATTTTTGCCCGATTGGGTGCAAATGATCGGGAATATAATTTACGACACGATCCGGCTTTTATCATTAGAAGAAAGGATAATAAGGACGCAACTTTTGTTTCTATTATAGAACCTCATGGCAGATATAGTCTGGCAACAGAATTAGCAGAGCAGCCATTTACGAGTATTGAAAAATTATCCATTTTACAGGATGATGATAATTATACAATTATTCAATTCAGTAATAAAGAAGGGAAAGTATGGACGCTTTCATTAGCTCATAACGATGCATCAGAAACGAGCAAACATCGAGTAAAAGTAGATGCTACTTTCTTTGAATGGACGGGTGTATATCAGTTAAGTGAAGTAATAAGTAATAAGTAATAAGTAATAAGTCGTAAGACGTTGACAAGCAATGTTTAAAAAATCATAATGATTTACTTTACTCTCTTCTCTAATTAATTATGCAAACTGCCTTAATTTGTCCAGCAACAGGAAGTTGCGGGACAAAAAGGCTACATACATTTTCTAAAATGGGAACTGCTGATTTACTTTACTTTTACTTTACTTTATTCTCTTAACTAATTAATAAATGTAGCAAGCAAGGGAATGATTTAGGAGGAAGATAGAACTCGTATAGGACTTACATAATCATAAGGTATATCAAAATAATAAATTTTATTAACTTTGAAATGCCTAAAATAAAAAAAAATGCAACGATTTAGTGAAAAATACATCAGCGCAAAAGCAATGGAATGGGAAGAACTTGGTGGAGGAGTATCAAGAAAATTCTTAGGCTACGATAACCAAATCATGATGGTAAAAGTGAAATTTGAGAAAGGAGCATTAGGTGCCCCGCATCAACATTTTCACACACAAGCTACTTATTGTGTTTCAGGTAAATTTGAATTCGTAATTAATGGAGAAAAGCGAATTGTTGAAGCAGGAGATGGAGTATATATTGAACCTAATTTATTGCATAGTGCAGTTTGTTTGGAAGAAGGTATGCTAATTGACACATTTAGCCCTGTAAGAGAAGATTTCTTAAGTGGTGGGGAAGTATCTTATTTTGGAGATAAAAATGTTTAATTTATTACTTTGAGATGCCTTATAAAGAAGCTTTTTCTTCTTTGAATGGCTTGCGAACGATATGCCAAAATAGGTAGCAGTAGTAAGTGATTACGTACGAGAAACAAAACAAAATGAAACGAAAAGGATTACGTTGGTGGGTTGTTGGATTAATTGCATTAGCAGCAGTTATCAATTATATTGACCGTCAAGCGATGGGAGTGCTCTGGCCAGAAATAGCTAAAGATCTCTATCCTGATAAAACAGACCTTGAGCGAAAAGATATTTACGCCATAATATCTGTCGTTTTTATGTTTTCGTATGCATTTGGTCAAGCTATTTTTGGGAAAATTTTTGACTGGATTGGGACGCGTCTTGGGTTCGCCTTGTCAATTGGAGTTTGGTCTATAGCGACGGCACTACATGCATTTGCACAAGGCTTGTTAAGTTTTAGTATTTTCCGTGGCCTATTAGGTGTTGCAGAAGCAGGAAATTGGCCTGGAGCGGCGAAAGGAAATGCAGAATGGTTTCCAACAAAAGAACGGGCGTTTGCACAAGGGCTTTTTAACTCAGGTGCTGCAATTGGAGGCATTATTTCCATTCCACTTATTGCATTCCTGACCATATATCTTAGTTGGCAAATGATCTTTGTTGCAGTAGGTTTGATTGGTTTGCTGTGGTTGATACCTTGGCTATATATAGTTAAAGGACCACCAAAAGAACATCCTTGGCTATCTGATGAAGAAAGACAATATATTTTAAGTGGACAGCAAAATCAAGATCAAGACCAAGATGGCGAATATGATGAAGGTTATAACCCTTCTACAGGAGAATTGTTGGGTCACAAACAAAGTTGGGGAGTCATTATCGCTTCCGCAGCGATTGATCCTATATGGTGGTTGTTTGTAGTTTGGATTCCGATTTATCTTAATGAAGTATATGGTATGAATGTTAAGGAAATTGGACTTTATGGATGGGTACCTTATGTTGGAGCAATGATCGGAGCATGGTTTGGAGGACTGTTAGCGCAAAATCGTATACAAGCAGGATGGAGTGTAGATCGGACAAGAAAGTTTGTCATCACACTTGGATGTTTGATTATGTTACCTTCCCTATTAGCGATGTCAAATCCAGGAGGACCTGTAACAGCCGTTCTCATAATGGCAGTTATTTTGTTTGGTTTTCAAACAGCTATTGGAAATGTACAAACGCTGCCAAGTGATTTTTTTGGTGGAAAAACAGTTGGAACATTGGCAGGTATTGCAGGAATGGCAGCCAAATTTAGTGCTGCAGGTTTAGTTCGATTCGTTCCTTGGTTGACTTCAGATGGAAATTACACGCCTGCATTTATTATCGGTGCGTCACTTGCCTTGATTGCAATGGCAAGTGTCTGGATATTATGTCCTAAAATTGAACCATTAAGACCTGCTGGTAATACAAATTAACCTATTCGGAGAAATTAGGCAAAAAGTGAGAATAAATTGATCGTTTTAAGCTAGTCATTTTTACTCTAAGATGAAGGAGTGTAAGCTTCTGAACCGCAAAGCGGATGGGCGGCTGAAAAACTAAGCATAGCTGGGCTACGGTTCTTTTTTCAGGAC
>JALZWC010000462.1 GCA_023300255.1 Saprospiraceae bacterium
CTTCTATAGAACAACTATACAAGGATTTTTTAACCTGCCTGCCAAGGCACGCAGGCAGGAGAAAATTAAGACCAAAATAATCTACCCAAAAATCTAAACTTATTTCTTCATCATTCCTAAGTAAATAAAACATCAACCTATAAAAAAATCCCTTTGCTCGCTACCGCAAACAAAGGGATTAAAAAAGAACTTGGCGGCAAAACCGCCAAGTCTAAATCTATAATTATCGAATCTTAATAAATTGCTTTGTAACTGGCTCCTTTGTACCATTCGCTAATTGAATGTTATAGATACCTTCCATATAATCTCTTACATCAATCTTTACTTGTTGAGTCGTTTGATTATCCAAGTTAACTTGGTGTACTTGCTGACCTAACTGGTTAAAGATTTGTAGCTGTCCATCTATTGCTTCGTATCCTGCTATATCAATTGACAATTCGTGTTGTACTGGATTAGGGTAAACGCTTACTTCCATCTCTGTAGTCAATGCTGGTGATGCCGTTTCACTAGCTGCTACTGCCGTAGGTAAAGCTGCTCCTGTAGGTGCTGCAAGATCTGCATCTTCTAATACTTCTACATCAAATGTCTCGCTACTTCTACTTCCAGCAGTAGTCGTTCTAAGACCATAAGAAGAAAGAATAATCGTGTAATCTTCTACCTCCCCATCTTCAAATATTTCACACGGTGTTGCATAGTCACCATACTTCATAGCTACTCTCATTCTCACTGGTCCAGATACACAAGCATATGGTACTTTGAAATTAACTCTTAATGCATTGTAGTGTCGGTAAGTAAATACTTCTTCATTCGCATCGTCAAAATCTCCATCTCCATTGTAATCAATCCAACAAGCCCAATTGACATAGTAAGTACCTTGTCCAAATCCTGGGTAACAGTAAAGAGATTGAGAAGAACCTGCTGCCATACTTGTCGCATAACTTGTAAAGTCTCCATATCCATCATTGTTACCAGAACAATTATCTAAGGCCCCTACTCTAATATGATCAATCCAAAGGTAATCTGTACTAGCACCTTGAGCAGTACATTGATTAGCATAAGCACCTTGACTTTGAGCACATTGATTTACCGTAACATTGAAAGATTGAGTCGTTACGTTTCCACAATCATCACCCGCTTCATAAGTAACAGTAGTCGTTCCTATTGGGAATACGGTTCCATTTATTGGACCCTCTGTTTGATACACATCCGTGCATGGTAATTCTAATACAAACTCTAATTGAGCATTATTAAAAATATCATCCCATCGACCATCGCTAATCATCTGGCAATAATCTTGGTCACCATTCATATTGTTTGGTTGACCTGCATGCCAGTTACTATAAGTCATTGGTTCTCCACTTGCCCATTTGAAGTTTCCTTCTTGTGCTTTATCATTAGCGCCAATGAATACACTTTGTGTCGTCAAGAATGCTGCTAAGAAATCATTCTCATCTGCACTATTAATACTTGCTAAATATCCACCGTATTGGTTACTAACTGAATTGGCCGTTTGCCATGTTGCAGCTTCTTTTGAACAGTAGTATTGGTGTCCGTTGTAAGAACCCATGTAAATAAATCCTGGTAAATCTGTTCCTTCTGCAGGACAAGAGTTACAACAGCTAGTCGCAGTTGGTGGTACCCAAGAAACAATGGAACCGTTTGCTCCATTACATTCTACTACTATATCTTCTGGAGTTGCCATTGTAATATCTGTAGTCACTGTCACCTCAAAATCACAGTTCTGAATATTACCACACTTATCTTTCATTTTATAAGTAACTGTCGTCGTACCTGCTGGGAATGTTCCACCGTTCAATGCACCATCTGCAGCATAGCTAACTTCTACACAAGGGATCTCTACGATGAACTCTCCTAATTTATTAGCAGACTCATCATTCCATTGACCATTATGTAATAACTGTACAAAGTGCTGTGCATTCGCGTAATTATTTGGCTGATCCGCATACCAGTTAGTGAAGTTTAATGTTTGACCATTCGACCAAGAGAAGTTCCCTTCTGAATTTTCATCATTCAAACCAATAAATGCATGTTGAGTAGTCAAGAAGTTAGCCAAGTAAGCATTCTCTGCTGGATCATCAATCGCTGCTAAGTAGCCTCCCATTTGATTGGCAATTGCATTGGCTTGATGCCAAGTCGTTTCTGTATCAGAACAGTAATATCTATGTCCTCCTCGCTCTCCCATGTATAAGAAACCTGCGATCGCTGGATTAGCAGAACAAGAAGTACAACTCAAGTCAATTGCTGGTGGTGACCAAGTAACAATTCCTTGTTCTGTACCACTACAAGTAATTTGAATATCTTCTTGACATGCGCTTTGCTGAGGAGCATCTATATCTACATCAATTTCAAAATCACAGTTAGTTGTATTATTACATTCATCTGTCGCAGTATAAGTTACTACTGTAACACCTGCATCAAATATTCCTCCATTCGTATGAGAAGCAATTAATTCTACGATGCCACAATTATCTGTCGCTACTGGTTCTGTCCAAGTAATTGGGTCGCCTAAATTTACAGTAAAAGTCATATCATCAGGACAAGTCAATTCAGGAGCAGTTTCATCTATTACTGTAATTAACTGAATCGCAGAAGCATTAGAACCACATACATCATCTGATGTCCAAGTACGCTTGATTTGATAACTTTGTGGGCAATTTACATTGATGATTATTTCTTGTAAAGCAACTCCATAGTTCGTTCCACATGCATCAGATGCAATTACATTCGCTGCACTTGGTACTGCATCACAAGATACCGTTACATTTGCTGGCACACCTGCTAAACTAATATTTGGTGTTCCTTGTAGGGTTAATATCTGAGTTGCAGAAGTGGCATTACCACAGGCATCTCTTGCTGTCCATACTCTTGTAAGCGCCGTGCTACTTCCACAAGTAGTTGCACTTGTTTGAGTTTCATTAAAACTTACGATGTAAGAACTTCCACAAGCATCTCTTGCATAAACTGGTGCCTTTGCTGGAACAGCCTGTCCACAAGCTATTGTTATAGCTGCTGGTACTTCGTAAAAAGTAATCGCTGCTGCACCTTGTACTGTGATTTCTTGAACCGCTACGATAGTATTATTACAATTATCTGATGCCGTCCATGTTCTTGTCAAGACATAAGAACTACAAGTCGTACCACTTTGAGTCTCATTAAGATACACCGTATAACTAGTACCACAGTCATCGCTTGCCGTTACAGTAGCAAGTGCTGGTACTGCTTGTCCACAAGCTATTGTTGCATTCGTTGGAACACCTGCTAAAGTAATTGCAGATCCGCCTTCTACTGTTATTGTCTGAAACGCTGTTGCTGTGCCATCACATGTGCTGGTCGCACTCCATGTTCGAGTCAATACATACGAACCACAAGTGCTACCACTTTGAGTCTCATTATAATTTACGATGTAGCTATTGCCACAGGCATCTGTTGCGGTTACATTTGCTGCACCAGGTACTGTTTGTCCACATGCTATTGTTGTATTAGTTGGTACACCTACTAAAGTAATTACAGATCCACCTTCTACTGTTATTGTCTGAGATCCGATCTCTGTTACACCACAAGCAGAGGACGCACTCCAAGTTCTTAATAAAGTGTAAGTCCCACAATCTTCACCAATCTGCGTTTCTGTAAAGTTGACGGTATAATTCAAGCCACAATCATCCGTTCCTGTTACTGTTGGTACAGCTGGAATCGTTTGACCACATGCTACTGTTGCATTCGTTGGTACACCTGCCAAAGTAATTGTAGATCCACCTTTTACTGTTATTGTTTGAGATGCTGTTGCTGTGCCGCCACATGTGCTTGCTGCATTCCATGTTCGAGTCAGTATATAAGAACCACAAGTGCTGCCACTTTGTGTCTCGTTATAGTTTACAATGTAGCTACTGCCACAGGCATCCGTTGCTGTTACACTTGCTGCACCTGGTACTGTTTGTCCACATGCTACTGTTGCATTCGTTGGTACACCTGTTAAAGTAATTGCTGTTCCACCTTCTACTGTTATTGTTTGAGATGCTGTTGCTGTGCCGCCACATGTGCTTGCTGCATTCCATGTTCGAGTCAACACATAAGAACCACAAGTGCTGCCACTTTGTGTCTCGTTATAGTTTACAATGTAGCTACTGCCACATGCATCCGTTGCTGTTACACTTGCTGCACTTGGTACTGTTTGTCCACATGCTACTGTCGCATTCGTTGGTACACCTGCTAA
>JALZWC010000463.1 GCA_023300255.1 Saprospiraceae bacterium
TAGCTTTTTTGCTTCTTTTTCAGCAATGGAAAAAGAAGAAACAACGTCTAATTTAGAGCAGTGACTCTTAAGTTGACGACATTCTGCGCTAGCCATCCGATGAATAATTGTAAAATGTACATTTATTCTTGCACCATTCCTTAAACTGTTTTTACAAAAAGATTTAAGCAGACTTTATTCGTTAATATTTGCTCTTGCGCTCCATTAATCACAATTTTGGTAGACTCGTCATAAGGAAAGCGTTCGACAATTTTTATTTTTGTGCCCAGCGTTAGATTTAACTTATTAAGGTATTGCAAAAAGGGCATGGTATCATCTTGAACGCCTACTAATATTCCCTCCGCTCCTTCAGCTAACTCTGGTAAAGAGATTTGTTTTCTAAAGGTGAAATTCCCTTCCGCATCAGGAATAGGGTCTCCATGCGGATCAAATTTTGGATTACCTAAAAAATCATCTAATCGATCTATTAGTTTTTTGGAAGGGATATGCTCTAATTCTTCTGCAATTTCATGCACTTCTTCCCAAGAGAAATTTAACTTGTTGACTAAAAAGGTTTCCCAAAGCCGATGTTTACGCACCAAATTAGTAGCCATGCTACTACCATTATCTGTCAATCGAACTCCTTTATGCTTTTGGTAGTGAACTAATTCTTTTTTCGATAGCTTCTTAATCATATCCGTTACAGAAGCAGCAGAGGTTTTCATAGCATGTGCAATAGCATTGGTTGCTATAGGTTCTTCTGATCGTTCACACAATTGAAAAATAGCTTTCAAATAATTTTCTTCTGTTCTGGAAGTGGTATTCATTAAATTTGTACTTTGAAGTTGTTAGAACAGAGAGTAGAGACCATTTTATTGAGAGAACAGAGACTGCAAATTTTATGTTGACCTCTCTTTGATTGCATTGAAACGGGCTTTCAGAGGGAATGTACCTAACCTCTCGTTGCAATAGAATTTTCTCTCGCAAACAAAAATAAGTATTTTTAGACTAATCTAAAAATATTTTACAATAAGTCTAAAAATTTATGTTGATTAAAACTCGTGGTATCATCTTTAAGGCGCTGAAATATTCAGAAACTAGTTTGATACTGGATATTTATACAGAAGAAAAAGGCTTACAAAAATATATTGTTAGTGGGGTAAGGAGTAAAGGGGCAAAGATGAAAATGGGTATTTTACAACCTACCACTTTAGTCGAAATGGTTGCCTATAGCCGAGATACTAAAAATATGCACCGCATTAAAGAAATCAAAGCGGCGCATATTTATCAGAGTCTGCCTTTTGATGTGTTAAAAGGGACGATTGGCTTGTTCATGGTGGAGCTAGCTCAAAAAACAATTAAAGAACAAGAAGCGAATCAAGATTTATTTGACTTTTTATATAATCAATTTGTTGCTTTAGACCAAGCGCCTACGCTTCCTTCTAATTTTCATTTATCTTTTATGCTAATTTTGACGGAGCATTTAGGTTTTACGCCAAATGGGTCATGGTCGCCAGAGACTCCTTATCTTGATATGAAGGAAGGTACTTTTGTGGAATTGGAACCATTACATCAGTATGCGCCTAGCAAAATGGTGAGTGAAAATATTAGCCTTTTTTTAGAAGGCAAGGAACCGAATATAACTCGGAAAGAGCGACAGCGATTACTTGAAAATTGTATTACTTATTATAGATTACATGTGGAAAATTTTACGGGATTGAATACACATACTATTTTAAAAGAAGTATTAGAAGGTTAAGAGGGAGCAAAGTGTAACACGAATATTTGTTATCCGTTCTAATTTAGGAACAACCCTAATGTATGCTGTAATTCCTATTTAAACAGCTTTGGTGATAAACGATTGAATAAAAAACAGATCCCTTGAAAAACATAATTACCAACATCTTCAAGTTCTTAATATTCCTCGGCGTAGGGCTAGTAATTCTATATTTTGTTTACCAGAACCAGAATGAAGCTTATCAGGCACAATGTGCATTAGATGGAGTGGCAGCAGCAGATTGCAGTTTAATGCAAAAAGTGATAGCCGATTTCAAAAGTGTTCGTATTCCTTGGTTATTAGCGGCGTTCGCTGCCTATGTTATGAGTAATGTGAGTAGAGCGATTAGATGGCAAATGCTTTTGAAATCATTAGGAACACCTGTTCGATTTATTAATTCTTTTCTAGCAACGATGCTGGGGTATTTTGCTAATTTAGGTTTGCCCAGATTAGGAGAAGTATTGAGACCGCTTTCTATGTCTAAATACGAAAAAATTCCTGTGGAAAAGGTGTTAGGAACAGTTGTCGTAGATCGAACAATGGATGTTATTTCCCTACTACTGATTATTAGCTTGGCTTTTTTATTAGAGTTTGATACACTTTGGGGTTATCTTAATGAAAATATGGCAAGTGATGGAGGAAGCTTATTGACAAATCCAATTGTATTAAGTCTTTTAGGACTAGGCGGACTAGCTGCTATTCTAGTGATTGTATTCCGAAAGAAAATTCAAGCAACTGCTTTTTATAAAAAAATAGAACAAGTCTTATTAGGTTTTTGGGATGGTATTTTATCTATTAAAAATTTAGACAAACCAGGCTGGTTTATCTTTCATAGCGTCATTATCTGGGTTGGGTACTTTTTAATGTTTTATTGCTATATGCCAGCCTTTGAACCTACTGCACACCTTGGGCCAACAGTGGCATTAATGGCATTCGTTTTTGGTACTTTTGGTATCCTTATCCCATCACCTGGAGGTATGGGGTCTTATCATTTTTTAGTGATTGCTGCCTTGATGTTATATGGGGTTAATTCAGGAGATGCTTTTTCTTCTGCTAATATTTCTTTCTTTGGCACTCACTTTTGTAATATCGTATTAGGTTTGATAGCTGTTATTTTTCTACCCATTATCAATAAAAATTACAAATCAGAATCCTCCATAGAGAATAGTGAAAATACTATTAAAAGAAACACGGCGGCAGTATAAGTACTTATGAAACGAAGAGGTGTGGATAAAATAATCTACACCTCCCCGTTCTACACCAAATGTTGATTACTTTCCAATAACTTCCAACCAAGTAGACATTCCGCCTTCCAAATTGCGCACGTTAGAAAATCCGTGCTGTTCTAGAATTTGCTGCGCCATAGCACTTCTATTCCCTGATCGGCAATAGACTACTACTTCTGCTTCCATATGCTCTTCCAAGTCATCGACAGCATGCATCATGTCTCCTACAGGAATCAATTGGCCGCCTATATTAAATTCCTCGTGCTCGTAATCTTCTCGAACATCGATCAAAACGAATTCTTCTTTTTTATCTAATTTTTCCTTGAGCTGTTGTACTGTAATATCCATTTGTTTAGTTATTTTTTAAGCTATAAAATTGTACAGAAAATATTGATTGAATTAGTGTAAAATAAAGTTGAGAAAATTTCAAGTCAATTGGTCCGATCACTTCCAATGGTCAGATCAAGCTGCACGTTTCATCCGACCACTGGAAGTGATCGGATGAATTAATTGCCCTAAGATTGTTTTACACTCATATGAAATTAGTTGAGGTTGAGTGTGTAATAAACTTGTGGCAAGTTAATCAATTCAAATTATTAGGATCAATTTTTAATTCCCCTTTAACGGCCTTAATAGACCAATGTTTAAATTCTCGATCTGCTTCAAATCCGTAACCCCATATTCTTTTATCAATAGTAGTCATTCTTACCAATTGATCGGTATAAATAAGCCCATTTTTTTGATCCCAAATTAAATGGTCCGTTTCTAATTTTTCTCCGTTCTTATTAAAAACAACGACACTATCTCTAATAATCGTTTGGTGCGTATTCTCGTATTCTGTTGCTTTTTTGCCAACTAGCCAGCTTTCGACTTCTTGATCTTTTCCTATAAACAGAACCTTTAGTCCATTAGGGAAAGTACGTCTAGGGTTTAATCTATCTAAGTGTCGATGTAAAACAGGAGCAGTGACCTTCATTTCAATTCTTCCAGAGTCACTATAAATAACTTCTACTCCTTCTCCTACTTCTATGGCTACTTGATCTTCTACTACGAATTGTTGTACTTCAGATAGGTCATTCTCACAAGAAAAGAGAACTATTCCTAGTATAAGGCTGTAAAATATATTCCTAAAATTTAATAATCTATTCATTTCTTAAATTGAGCGTATTGCTTTTACCAATTAAACGTAATATTTAAACACATAGGCACATAGTCTATGTACTCTATGTGCCTATGTGTTTAGATAAAATTCTAATTGTGTTCTTCAATTTTGTCCAAGTACTTAGTGTGGCAATAATAAGTTAACAATTTTAAATGGAATTATTTTTTTGCTAGTTTTTCTTGAAAAACCCTTTAATAGTTGTTTTATGGAAGTACTTTTTTAAGAGAAAATAGCGGAAAAAGAAACCATTTAAATGTTAAGTGAAGGAAATTAAATAAGATGGACCATAATAGGTAGTAATTTTTTCTTGTAAGGATGCTTCAGAAACCGCACATAGCCTAGCTATGTAAGGATTTTTGAAGTATTCTTAGAAGGAAAAAGTACAAGTATAATGGTCTAGGTTATTTATTTTCCTTCACTAAGGTATTATTGTCACACTACTTATAAGCATTATTTATCCTTCATTCCCTAAAAATCCTTTTCTTTGTAAGAATAAAATGGAACGCCTATTTTGTCGTTCTATCTATTAGATTTTAGAGGTTTAAACGGCGATTTACATGACCGATTAGTCGAAAACCCTTAAATAGAAACGATTTCTAGAATATAGTTGTTTTAGTAATAACTAAGAAATCAAGTATTCTTTAAGAAAAAATAATAATAGTTTATCCCAAAGGGTACATTATTAACAAATAAAACACTCTTTAATGAAGGCTCAAACATATACAGACAAAGAGATGATAGCAGCTATCAAAAGTGGTAGCGCCAAAAGACAAGAAGCGATCAGGTACTTATATCAAGATGCTTCTTTAAAAGGAAAAATCATCCAGTTTGTAAGCCGAAATAGCGGAAATTACCAAGATGGAGAAGATATGTTTCACGAAGGTATTATCGTACTGGACCGAAACATACGCCAGAATAAATTTAAAGAGGAGACTTCTATTCAAGGGTATTTGTATTCTATTTGCCGTTTTTTATGGATGAATCAAATCCGTAAGCAAGGCAAAGTAACCTTGACAGAAGACAACTTAGAAATGGATTCCTCGGATCAAGACACTCCAGAAGATATTCTTTTTACAGCAGAGCAGAAAGAAATTTTAAATTCTTTGGTAAGTCAGCTAGGAGATAGATGCAAAAAAATCCTAGAATTATGGAAATTGTCCTATTCGATGGAAGAAATTGCGAATGAACTTGGATTTAGTAGTGCAGCAATGGCCAGAAAAAATAAATATAGGTGCCATAAATCGCTACTAGAAATTATCCAGAAACATCCAAAATTAGTCAATACACTTAAAGAGCAATAGATATGGAAGCGCAATTATTTAATAAAATAGAAAATTACTTAGCAGGAGCATTAAGCGACACAGACGCCGCTGCCTTTGCTACAGAGATTGCAGCAGATGCTTCCCTTGCTGCTATGGTGTTAGATTACCAGGTTGCACAAGATGCAATAGAGTTATTGATTGAAGATGATCTAAGGTCAGAACTAGACTTATTACGAGCGGAAGCTAACATAAATAACATAGAGGCTTATTTAGGAGGAAATCTAAGTGACTCCGAGACTCAAGCATTTGCCCTTAGAATAGAAGAAGAGGCGGATCTTGCAAATTCAGTTGCGACTTATGAAGTAGGGGAGGATGCAGTAGAGCTATTAATTGAAAATAACTTAAGAGAAGAATTAAAGCAACTACAAATAGAATCAACAACGGCGAAGGTTGTACCAATGGCTACTAAGGAGCGAAAGTTGACGGTAGCGACAAAGCAACCAGCAAAACGTCGAAACTTGTTTTCAAGCTTTGCAGCAGCAGCGAGTGTTGCTTTATTATTAGGTTTCTTTACCTTCCAACAAACTTCTACAGATAATTTATTAGCAGAGCATAACACATTTGTAATGTCAGAAGTTAATAGATCTGGCGATGTAGCTAATACTGTACATCCTTTAGCAATCGGCATGGACGCACAAAAGAATGGCGATTATACAACAGCAATTAATTTTTATAAAAATATTCCTACGGATAATGCTCGCTATAATGAGTCACAGTTTTTATTAGGACATACTTATTATGCAAACAAGGCTTATTCAGAAGCTATTAGCCAATTTGGAAAAGTAGTAGTAACAGGAGATATAAGATACCAAGAACAAGCAGAGTTTTATCAGTTACTATCTTATGTTGCCAACGACCAACAAGACGCTAATTTTGATACATTAATGAATAAGATGCTTTCGGATAAAACGCATGATTCTCACCAGAAAGCAACAGATTTGAAGTCAGATTTAGATAATTGGTTACATAAGTTATTACACTAATCTATTACACTAATCTATTCACACATTCGTATTTAACTACTTTAATGCACGCAAACATAAAAGTATCATAAATAGATTCCCAAACAAAGGTATAAAAACAATCACAAGCTCCTATTTACTGAAAAGTAAATAGGATTTTTTTTGTAGGTGTATGTTGTTTTTGTGCTGTGGGTGCGAGAGGTGAAGATGGTTCTTACGTGTCGGACACCTTCGAAGGTGTCCGACACGTAGTTCTAATTCAAAGAATACTTAGCCAAGCTACCTTCATACAAAGACCCAATATAGAGCGTCTTTCCAAATTGCTGTATACTAGTAATCTCTGAAAATTTCTTACTTGGATCCTGTAAATTATATCGAACTTTCCCGTTCCCATCAAGTCCCAAAATAAAACCATAATGAACTGGAGCAGGCTGCATACTCTTCGGTAATTTAGCAACTATATTTTTCATAAAAGGACTATCAAGTATTTCATCTAATTCTAAATTTCTAGGAGAGACTAAAGCTAACCAATACAATCCATCTGCACCTTGAGAGATCCCATCAGGAAAGCCTGGGAGATTTTCAATAAACAAATCTGATTGACCTGCCTTTGGGCCATTTAACCAATATCGATGGGTTCTATATCTTCCTGTTTCATTTACTAATACATAGGATTGATCGTGTGCGACCGCAATGCCGTTAGCAAAACGCAAATCACTTAATAGTAGTTTTGTTTGCTTCGTCATTGGGTCATAAGCATATAGTCGACCATTCCCTCTGCCCTCTATAATGTCTAGTGCATTATCTTGGAAACCAAATTTTATAGAGGCATCCGAAAAATACATCACCCCGTTTTCTGCCACTTCTACATCATCCACGAAAATCATTTTTTTGCCTTCATACGCATCCACTAAAATGGTGACTTTTCCAGTAGTAACATCAACAGATATTAGACCTGCGCCAGCATCGGCAACGATCAAATTACCTGATTTATCAAAATGTAAACCTAAAGGGCGGCCACCTGTATTCGTTAATACTTTCCTACTGCCGTTATCGAATACGACGATATCTCCATTTACTTGTCCTCCATACAGTCTACCCATAGAATCAATAGCTACATCTTCACATTGTTGACATTGATCTTTATGGATGATTTCCAAGTTAGAAAGTTGATTATTTTGTTGATATACACCTGTTAGTTCTGGTGCTTTAGGAGGCGTCCATGCAACAGGATCAATAGGACTAGGCACTAATAGGAATGCAATAAGAGCTAAGAGAATAAGAGCTAATACAATAAAAAATATACGTTTCATAATAGAATGGTTTTGTTTGACTCTTTGGCTAGTTGAATGTCAAAGATAGCTTTGTTTTAAAAACGAATATACTATTCCTTAGTGGTATTAGCAGCCTAAGATACAGTTTTATAGTTGGTTATTAGCTATCGTACATTTTGGCTACCCGTCTAACATTGTTCCTTACAATTAAGCAGTTATGGAGCTATTGTATGGGCAATCCCTTGTGGTTGCCCTACTTAGCAGGGGCAACCACAAGGGATTGCCCATACTGCAAACTAAACTCAAGGAA
>JALZWC010000464.1 GCA_023300255.1 Saprospiraceae bacterium
ATATTTTTTTGTTCAAAATTAAAATTTACTTTTTATATATTCGGATAATTTTAAAAATATTGGCAAGTTTATCCAAATCACAAAAGTAGTTGATACTTCTTAGCTCTAAGATACGAATAACATCAAGTATAACTAGCTTTGTGTCTTCGTGTCTTTGTGGCAATTTCAACCAACTAGATAAACTTGTCAAAATATTCAACATTTATTACCTTTAAAGATGAATAGAAGAAAATTTATCAAAAATACAATAGCAGCTAGTGCAGCTATTTCTATCCCATATTCTTGCCGAACTCCCGAAAAGAGCCTGATCACTCAAATAACAGATTTCAATGCTTTAGACTTATCAAGTGCTATTAAGACTAAAGATGTAAGCTGTGGAGAAGTAATGAAAGCTTATTTAAAACACATTCACCAATACAATCCAATTTATAATGCCATCATTAGCATGGTGCCAGATGAGGAGTTAATGATTCAAGCTCGTAAGGCAGATGAGGCTTTGGCAAAAGGAGATTACTGGGGTTGGATGCATGGTATGCCCCATGCAGTTAAGGATTTGGCTTCGGTAGCAGGTATGCGCTATACGCAAGGATCTCCACTATTTACTAATCGGATAGCGGAAGAAGACAGCCCTTTAATAGCAAAAATTCGAAATCAAGGAGCAATATTTATTGGTAAAACGAATACACCCGAATTTGGATTAGGCTCTCAAACGTATAATCCAATTTTCGGTGCTACAGGAAGTGCTTATAATCCCAAACTTACAGCAGGGGGGAGTAGTGGTGGTGCTGCATGTGGACTAGGTACCCGTATGTTGCCTGTAGCAGATGGTGGCGATATGATGGGCTCCTTAAGGAATCCTGGTGCATTTAATAACGTCATTGGCTTCCGACCAAGTACCACTGTTGTGATGGAAGAAGGAGATGCTAATGACCGATTGCTATGGACTTCTGGACCAATGGGTAGAAATACGCGTGACACGATTCAACTACTGCAAACACTTGCTCGCAAACCTGTTTTTAATGACCTAAAACCGCTCTCTTTAAATACTACTAAGATTGGTTGGTTGGGTAATTTGAACAACTATTTACCTATGGAGCGTGGCATTATTGATTTGTGTGAGACTAGTTTGAAAAAGGTATCCGATGCTGGTGGAGTAGTGGAGACAACACAAGCTAAATTTGCCTTATCTGACTTATGGTTTTGTTGGACTACACTTCGTCATCATATTCGTTTACAACAATTAGAATACCTTGATTATCCAGCAAAAAAGGATTTACTTAAACCAGAATTGCTTTGGGAAATTGAACAAGGCTTAAGTTTTTCTGCAGAAGATGTAGCTAGAGCGAATAAGATTCGAGCCGATTGGTATTTAGAGTTAGAACGTCTATTTGAACAATACGATTTTTTAGTATTGCCTACTGCTCAAGTTTTTCCTTTTTCAAAAGATACGCACTGGCCGAAAGAAATCAATGGTCAATCAATGGATACCTACCATCGTTGGATGGAAGTTGTTATTTTAGCGAGTCTAGGTGGAATACCTGTGGTAAATGTACCTGTCGGATTTGATGAAAAAGGACGACCAATGGGCATGCAAATTATGGGAAAGTTTGGAGATGATAAACGAGTCTTGGAGTTTGCATTGGCCTATGAAGGTATTACGGATTTTCTCGGAGTGAAGCCTAAATTAGGCTAGCTCAGTAATCACGAAAAAAAATAAACAAATAAAATGGATAGAGTAAAAATAGAGATTAACAATCACATCGCAGTCGTGACTTTCAATCGACCAGACAAGATGAATGCTTTGGATCCCGTTCAATTTAAAGCGATCATAGCAGCAGGAGAAGAAGTAGGCAAAGATACATCTGTTAGGGTAGTAGTACTTAACGGAGCAGGGCGTGCCTTTTGTGCAGGATTGGACATTGCGGGCTTGAAAAGCGATAGTGAAGCAGCAGGTAATGAACTGATTCCAAGAACGCATGGGATCGCTAATACTTGGCAACAAGCTGCATGGATATGGAGGGATTTGCAAGTACCTGTTATTGCTGCGGTCCATGGAGTAGCCTTTGGTGGAGGATTACAAATTATGCTCGGTGCAGATATAAAATACATCAAAGAAGATACTAAGTTATCAGTCATGGAAATGAAATGGGGCTTGATTCCTGATATGGCAGGTACGCAGTTAATGCGGCATTCCGTAAGGGATGATATTATCCGAGAATTGACTTATACCAATAGAGTGTTTTCTGGTGTAGAGGCAGTAGCGTATGGTTTTGCTACACATGTTTCAGATACTCCTTTGGAGGATGCTATGAAATTAGCAACAGAAATTGCGGGTAAAAGTCCAAGTGCTATTATTAAGGCTAAAAAAGTACTCAATGCTGCTCCTTATTTGAGTCGAGCGGATGGGCTGTTAATGGAATCTGTAGAGCAAGATGGAATTATCAATCAAAAGAATCAATTGGAAGCAGTTTTTTCTAGTATGCAAAAGCGAACGGGGGAATTTGAGGATTATCGGGAGTAATGGCAAGAGATGTTTAGAATATTTATGTAAACTTAATGACTAATGATTTCGATAAAGAATGCCTTCAATTTTCAGGAAAAAAGAGTACTCATAACAGGAGCTTCGAGTGGCATTGGTTACGGCATCGCTCAAGCCTTTTTATCAGCAGGTGCCCATGTACATATCACAGGTACAAGAACAATGTCAGATTATGATAATGATTTTTCACAAATGACTTTTCATTCTTTAGATGTACAAAACGGAGAGGCGGTTGAAGCATTAGCAAAAAAGATAGACCAGCTTGACATTTTAATTAATTCCGTAGGAACAGTGCTATACCAAAAACAGGAATTTGCAAGAGTAGGTTTTGAAAAAATCCTAACTATTAATTTGATTGGGGTCATGCACTTATGCACTGCTTTTTATCCTCAACTAGAAAAAAGTGGAGGAAATATTATTAAGGAATGTGTATGAAATAACTTCGTAATTTATGCTGCTTCTTTTGCTCTTATTTTTCACTTTAATTCAGTCAAAGTATCAACAATTATCCTT
>JALZWC010000465.1 GCA_023300255.1 Saprospiraceae bacterium
TAGAGAACAGAGATTGATTTCGTTTTTAGTCAACGAATTTCGTCTTTTCTAACGAACTTCGACGATCCGCGGTAGAGCGCAAACAATAGAGATTATTTGCGTGTAAGAAAACGTAATGAGTCTCTACTCTCTACTCTCGCTTCTCTATTCTAAAACCTATAAAGGTTTTAATAATTACCAATTCTTTCCTGACAACCAAGCTAATAGCTTTTCTTCTTTTGCCTTAACTGGTTCGGTTCTTTCAAATCGGAATTCATCTTCTACTTCTCCATCTCGAATATACACGATCCGATTACCTCGACAAGCAGATTTAATATCATGCGTCACCATAATAATCGACTGCCCTGCATCATATAGCTCCGACAAAATATCTAATACCGCCTTGGAAGAATTGGAATTCAAATTACCGGTAGGTTCATCCGCCATGATTATCTGCGGATCATTAATAACTGCTCTGGCCATCGAGCATCGCTGTTGCTCTCCACCGGATACTTCAGATGGAAGCCGATCTGCTAGATTCAAAATACCCATTTTATCCATTAATCGTTTCGCTTTACCTTGTAAAGCTTTTCGATCATTCTTAACTAAATAAGCGGGTATCAAGATATTTTCTAAAAAGGTGAGATTGGGAACTAGATTGAAATCTTGAAAAACAAAACCGATCACTTCTCGCCTTAGTTTGGTCATCAATTTTTCGGTGATCCCATGAATGGCTTGTTGTTCCATCCATATTTCTCCGCTTGTCGGTGGTTCTAATCCGCTTAGTAAATATAGTAAGGTGGATTTTCCTGATCCTGAACTGCCCATGATAATTGTGAAGTCGCCTTTATATATTTCTAGATCAATTCCATTGATGACGGGAACTTCTCTATTCCCACTAATATATTTTTTTTGTAAGTCTTTAGTATGTATAATCGTTTCCAAGGATGCTTATTAAATGTTAAAAAGTAATAGGTAATAGGTAAGAGGTAATAAGTAATAGGTAAGAAGTAATAGGTAAGCTTAGAATACTTATTACCTATTACTTCTTACCTATTACCTATTACCTACTTCATAGAAATTTTCTTACTATCTGGTCGACTAGGTTTTCCGTAATGAAAACTCATAAAACCTACGAGCATTTCATCAAAGGAAAAATCTCCGAAGTAGACTGTTTTTTCTGGCGCTGGATTAAAGGTATTTCTTTTCGTATTATCAAAAACAGCATCTACATAGACTACTGTTCTAGCAGGTAGTACTTTAGGTTCTTTTAACCAATAGGTCCGTTGCCAGTTGAAGTTATAGTTTGGTACGTTTAAAATAATTTCTCTTTCTCCATTTGGATAAAGCGCTACGTAGGTCATCTGCTTGCCTCTATAATGCATATGAGGTAATACGGAGTATAGCGTTACTTCTTTATCAAAACGATATTTTGCACTATTTTCATAAAATTCATTTGGTAACAATTTAATGTCTCCCTCTACGGCACCTACTTGGAAAAATTCTTTTTCTGGTTCTGTAGTGGTCGTATAAATACCTATGGTAGATTGATCCGTTTGTGCTTTACCATTGGTGGTGTAATGTAATTGAAAATGTAGTTTAGAACCTTTAGGTAATATTCTTCCCGTATTATGTGGAAATTTTTCTACATCTTGTCCTGGCGCCCAGCCCATAAATAAGCCATCAATCCAAGGGCTTCTTCTATCTATTGGCTCTACGAAACCATTTGGATATATTAAACTAACAATAACGTGGTGTAAGACTTCTTCATTATCTGGAATGACCTGACAGGCAGTCGCCCAAACATCTTCTTCTATATCTATTTCTAACTCTTGGTATCGATAATCTAAAATACCTGTAGCAGGTATCTCTTCTTTATTTAATTGAACCACAATATCTGGCTCGCCTAAAGTCCATTTTTTTGCATACGTTTTCTTTTCCGCTAATGGGTCTTCGTCTGTATCGTTATTCGCTCCAGCATCAATCCAATGCACTAGCGTTTGCAGTTCTTCTTTAGATAAAGACAAATCATCTTCAAATACTCCATAGTGAGGATCCGCATGCCAAGGAGGCATTCGCTTTGTTCGTAATACCTCTCGAATCATGTGCGACCAGCCTAATACTGTTTCATAACTATTCATCGCAAAAGGCGCAATCCCTCCTTCTACATGACAACGAGCACATTTTTCTTGGATAATTGGGACTATATCATGGACATAGGATATCTTTTCAAATGCCGCTTTGTCGGGATGCTGTAATTTGATAGCAGAACCAGTCGATGCTTGCACATAATTTTCTGCTAATAACTCCCCATCAAATTGCGCCTCAATAGCGGCTTCTAGATTCGATACCGGACCTCTATATGATACCGACCAAGAAGCTGGATCCAATAGAATCGCTTCTCCTGTTTTATGTAATTGCAAGGCTTCCGTAGCCAATTGCGTTTTGTCCATCAATATAGGAAACTCTATATCGTGTGCTTCTGCTTCTGCGAGAATGCTTTCTCTATCCTCTTTCTCGTTGGAATTTATCATAAAAAACTCAACGCCTTTTTCTTTGAAGCTAGAACGGATAGCTTTTAAAGCAGGCATATCTCCTCTCACGGTAGAGCAACCATTACCTTGCGTATATAGCACGACTGCTTTAGCATCTCCATAATAATATAGTTCATGAAATTCCCCATTTTGATCTAATAACGCAAAATTGGGTACCTCTATATCCATATCTACTTTGGGTGTAGCTTGTTGGCAAGCATTCCATAAAAATAGAGAGAAAAAGAAAAAACAATACTTTAGTATAGCAGATTGATTCATTACTTTTCGAATTTGTGAATGATGCCTTAAATATAAGGTAAAAGGAAGTAAGTAGTTGTTAATGAAACACAAATTAGGAAGTAAGGGGTGTTGTTTTAGACGAAGGCCATGTTTTGAGGGAGGAATAAGGTTAATTCTATAAGGAATCTTACTTTAAACCAAGGTCTTGTAATAATAGAGGTATCTGAATTGAGTGATAGAATTGATTTTTGAAATTGTAACTAATTATGGTTATTTTTATTAAAACTGATCTTATGATTACCCATATTAATCAACTCGATTTATCTAAGGAATATACTTATGCCGACTACGTCAATTGGCAATTTGATGAATCGGTAGAGCTAATTCGTGGAAAGGTAATTCGTATATCTCCTGCACCCAATACGCTTCACCAGTCCTGTTCGGGAAATTTGCACGGTCTAATCTGGTCTTACCTTCGAGATAAATCTTACAGATCATTTACAGCTCCATTTGATGTTCGGCTTCCTTTACCAATTACTCAACAAGCCGATAATAAAGTTAATACCGTTGTACAACCAGACTTATGTGTAATCTGCGATGTACAAAAACTAGACGATCGAGGTTGTAATGGTGCACCCGATTGGGTCATTGAAATATTATCAAAAGGGACCGCTCAAAAGGATTTAAAAGATAAGTTTACGATCTATCAACACGCTGGCGTTAGAGAGTATTGGATCGTTCACCCAATAGAAGGTACCGTCTTGCCCTACCGCTTAAATGAAACAGGTACTTATCAATTACTTCGTCAAACTCCTTTTACAAGAGAAGAGACTGTTCCAGTTGGTATTTTTCCTGGTTTTGGAGTGGATTTAGAAGTGGTTTTTGGTGATTAGTTTGAAAAACTAAATCTACTTAGTGAAGTAATAAGTATGAAGTAATAAGTATGAAGTCGTAAGACGTTGACAACCAATGTTTAAAAAATCATAATGGTTTACTTTATTCTGACACTTTT
>JALZWC010000466.1 GCA_023300255.1 Saprospiraceae bacterium
CCTTAGTAAAACCGCCTCCCTTTTTCCCTAAAATAATCAAAAGATACTCCATCGTATCGGTATATGCCATTCAAAGTACCGACCCATATATTTCCTTCTTTATCTTCGGTCATTCCAAAAAACATTCCTTCTTCTGCATTAATTGGAGTGGGGCTTACTTTGCCATTTTGTAAAGATGTTCTGTCATAACGTGATAGTATCCAATTCTTTGTATTACCATTTCTGTTAGTAGCAGAATTAGTCCAAATATTACTTTTCTTATCTTCGTAGATATACCCTACAAAATTCTTTGTGAAATTAGTATAAGCACCACCACCATAGCGCCAAAGTCCATCATTCCCACCAAACCAAATATTTCCTTGTTCGTCTTCGATTATCGAGCGTACATTTGTAAAAGGTAGCCCGTCTTTATTTGTAAATTGGGTAAACACTATTCCATCATACACATAAGTATTCCCTCTAGTCCCAAACCAAAATTTTCCATTTTCATCCTCAGCAATAGAATTAATATCATCATCAAACAACCCTTCTTCCGACGTAAAATTAGTAAAAGAATAACCGTTATATTTACTTACCCCACCTTGGGTGCCGATCCAAATGTTTCCAGATTTATCTTCTATAATACATTTAACACCATTATGGACTAATCCATCTTTCGTCGTAATGTTGGTAAACGTTTTCCCATCATAAAAATACACACCAGCTCCAATGGTTCCAAACCAAATATTTCCTTTTGTATCTTCTAAAAGCGTAAAGACCCTAAAACGCCTCAAACCTTCTTTGTTTGTATAATTAGTAAAGCCTGCTTGTCCAGTAGGTAGACTACTCATATTGTAATGGATAATACCTTCCCATGTAGCAAACCAAAAGTCTCCTTTTTTATCTTGGATGATATTTCGGGTGATATTCCTAGGGCCATAAAAAGAATTAATGTCTTCGCTTTCTGTAAAGTAAAGATCAATTTCAGGTGTGTCGAGTTTCAATTGAGTTGCTTCTTTAGTGCTCTCTTTTGGCTGGTCTACTTTATTCTGTCCATTGCAGGAATAGATAAAAATTAGCAATAAAAATAAAGGGGAAAGTAAAACATAGATTGTTCTATATTTTTTCATATTTCTTTGTTAAAGAGAATGGTCATAGGTCGAATTCCAGATTGTAGATACGATCATGCTAAAAAATAGCTGACATCTTTCCATAGCCCCTAAATATAAGCTACTTTTAAAATGTCGGTTATCAAGAGTTAGTCTTTTAGACTGATAAGTATAATTTGTAATCTAGACGGTCCTATGATATAAATACCTTTACTTGAATAGACGTAATAGAAATAGTGATGCAATCCCAAATTATCTACCCCATTAAACTGGCCTCTTTTTAATAGGCATTTAATTATGGGTTGTACCACTAGCTCAAAGAATTGAAATAGTTTTTCACCGCAGAAATATGCTTTTCTTTCACCTCCGAACTCAACCAACTCGCCTCGAAAGCATTAATCGCCAATTGCATCAATTGCTCTTTATTTAGATTTAAAGCTTTAGCTGTTTCATAATAGTTCTCATTCATATAGCCTCCAAAATATGCTGGATCATCCGAATGAATGGTTGCTAATATTCCTTTACTAAGCATTTCTACAAGGGGATGGTCCTCCATCTTTTGGATAACTTTAAGTTCGAGATTACTTAGTGGACACAAAGTTAAAGGTATCTTTTTTTCAACTAATCTTTGCACCAAAGCTTCGTCATCTAAACAACGATTTCCATGATCTATTCTTATTACTTTCAAAAGATCGAGCGCTTCCCAAATATAATCTGCTGGACCTTCTTCTCCTGCATGTGCTACTAATTTATATCCATGATTGGCCGATGCTTCAAACACCTTGACAAATTTGCTAGGAGGATTCCCTTTTTCAGAGGAGTCTAATCCTACCCCATCAATCAACTCTTTGAATGGTATAGAGGATTCCAATGTTTCAAATGCTGCTGCTTCGCTTAAATGCCGCAAATAAGACATGATAAGTTTGTAGGAAATATTGAGTTCCACTTTACCTTTTTCAAGCGCTTTATAAATCCCCTTAATAATAACATCAAATTCAATTCCTCTATCCGTATGTGTTTGTGGATCGAAAAACACCTCTACATGGACAACATTTTGGCTGTGCACTTTAGTTAGATAAGCCCAAGTCAAGTCATAAAAATCTTGTTCATGGATCAAGACCTGTGCGCCTGTATAATAGATGTCTAAGAATTCTTGAAGATTATTAAATTGGTAAGCTTTCTTTAAGGAATCGATCGAATCATAATCCAAGGCTATATTATTTCTTTTGGCCATTTCGAACATGAGTTCGGGTTCAAAACTCCCTTCGAGATGTAAATGAAGTTCCGCTTTAGGAATACCTTGAATAGTTTTTTGTAGGTCTAGTGATTTCATGTGATTTATAATATTTGAAATTTCTTTTTAATAAATATTCCTGATTTTTGTTGTACCCAAACCAGCTTTTCTTATCAGTATAAATCTGTCTGTTAAAATATCTATTTCTAATTCTTTTTCTTTCACAATATATTCGATTGTTTCTTTTCTATATATAAAAACATGCGTAGAGTCGTTTCGATAATTCCACTTATTGAAATCAATCTGGTCATTATATAACAAAGTCATAATAAGTAACGCCCCATTAATTTTTAATAAGGATATAAGCTTATCAATTTCTATTTTGGGTTTGTGAAAATGTTCAAATACCTCACAGCTAAAAATATAATCATACCGCTTATTAAATATGCTTTGGTTTGGAACAAAGAATGGATCGTATTGAACAATATCATAGTTTTTCTTCATCAGCATACTTGAAATGACGGAGCCAGTACCGCTTCCAAAATCCAATCCATTATGTGCTGGTAAGAATTTATCAATTACATAATTAGTAATTGGCATTGTGAATTTTTGATATCTAACATCGTTTACATCATTGTTGTGCGTTTCATATACTGTTTTTTCTTCGTCAGCGGTTAAGTAATATTCTTCATCTTTTACGATTGCTTTACAAGTGGAACAATCATAATAATACGTATCTTTTTTTTTATAAGTGGCGAGCTGCAAAGTGTACAAATCATTTTAGGATTCGAGTTTGTTTTGTTTTTCCTGAAGTCTATTCAGCCAAAACAGGATACATTTTTAATGCGCTAACAAAAGATCATAACGATACTTAAAGTTTATAACTTCGATCCAACATTCTTTATGTTCTTAATTTAATTTTTAATAAATTTTTCTTAATAATTATAAGCATCAATAATAAAATTAGACACCCATTTCTTATACTCTTCAAAATTAAAATTTCTCCAGTGTATGTTCAATTCCATATCACCTTCTACGGCCTGATTGAAATTTCGAGCAGGATTTTTCCGATTTAAAGCATTTGATAATTGTTTACGTAGGGACTTATCTGGTAGCTCTTTTAGAAACTTACTCATGATCTCCAGTTGATCTTCTGTGCTTAGCTTTTCTATTTTTACGTAATTTTCTATTTTCTGTTCAAACTCCTTGAGTTTGTGTTCTTGAGCCGCTAGTAGCTTAGGATCTTCAATGGAATAATCAATCGTTGTTATTTTTGCAGTATTCTTATGAATATAACAAGTGTTACCCTTGGCTATATCTCTGGCTATACCTTTTATTTTTGATTTATTTAGAATTGACATTAAATGTTTTTTTGATAAAAAATATTGTTATCCTTAAAATAACGATTACAGATGCATTCTGGTGTATTTACTTAACACAATTGAATCTAAATTACTGTATGTCAGGTTAATACATATTTTAATTTAATTTTTAATAATAGAAGCGATCACAATTTACGTATTTTGTACTCAACATGGATATTTGGTACAAATCTAAGAGGTGAGTTTAGAGATTATTGAAGTTCTAAATTTGGTTGTACCTACTTTTTATAAAGAAGTTGTTTAAGAATGTAGATTGCCCCCCCTGCTCCGCGATCGGGCAGGTTAGTTTTAAGTGCCTCTCCGGCGGCCAGACGGGCTTGGTTGCTAGGATACCCTCTTTTTTATTTTCTTAGTCTTAGTTACGGGAAATCAAAAAGACGAAGTCATTAGCAATCAATGACTTCCAAGTAAATCAGTTATACATTCTTAAACAATTTCAAAGACTTTATCCAAGTTCGAAATCTAATTTTTCAAACTCCTGTCCATTAATTATTATAGAAACTTGATGAAGTCCTTTGTGAAATTTACGAGTTGTAATTACTTTAAATGATTGTTTTCGATTTATTTGAGTTGTTGAGTTAGATGAATATTCCTTCTCACTTATTTTAAATACTTTCTTTGATAAACTGCTGTTCGCTTTTTGATAGTAGATTCCATATTCCAATCTGATTTTTATAGAAGACTTACTAATATTTGAAAGTTGAAACGAGAATTCTAAATAATCTCCAATCTTGACCAGAGGGGTCAATATTTTAAAATCTACTATTTTTATTTTCTCAACAGAACCGAAACCAAATAATGACATTACTTCAGAATTTCCTTGTTTTAGTAATGTTCTACTACCGTGTTTGACTAGCCAGTCAACTTCTTTTGTTACTCCCTTCCATTTTTTTACAAGGCTGATTACTAATTGTGGATTGTCTTTAGAAATATCATTTAGATTATTTGCGACACTTCTTCTAACTGATTCTGAAACATCACTTTTTAAATTTTCAAGAATAGGAATTATCGGGTCAGGATTTTGTTTTAAGGAAGAGATTGCCATTGCCCAAGGAAGTCTAGGTCTACAGCCTTCAGAAGCAAGCCGTCTAACCATTGGATGTTTATGATTTGACCAAAGTAACATTTGCTTCATCATTCGTTTTTGATACTTGATAATGAAAGGTCTAACTGCAAATTCACAACTGACAAATTGGGTGATTTTTTCAAATGCTTTGATAGATACGGAATAGTTTTCTAAACCATAAAATTCTATAAAATCAGGCAAGAATATAAATTCAAGATTATCTGGTTTAAAACCGTTTTTCTTGAATACAGGAATTAATTTTAAAATAATTTTTGTGTTCTTATTGAAATCTTCCGTTAGATGTTTTTTTAATACAAGGGTTATATGTCTCATTCTTTGTTTTAATTCTCTGGTCTCCCATTCACTATCATAGATGTCATTTAAGAATAATTTCTTGTTAAAATTCGGTACTACTTCTTCAACTGACTTAATGAATCCATCAAAGAACTTTTCATTATAGATGTTTTTGAATAATTCAGCCATTCTTTAATTTTTCGTTTTTTTTTAAAAGTCATTTGACAGTAGCTACCGACCATTAGGGCTATTGCTAAATAAGGAATATGTATATGAATTATTTAGAAATAACCTTATTTAATGAAAATTTAGTTTTCATTAAAAAAAGTAAATAAAAGGAACTCAAATAATAATTCTAATACCCCATACTCTGTATTTTCTTTTGCATTTTCTAGATATTCCTTTCTTCTACTTCTCTTAATTTCTCTCTTTATATCTTTGACTGCATCTTTACTTATCCCTCTATTTTTTATTAAAGTCTTCACTTCTTGAATCGCCGCATAATTATAGTTCTTCTTCTCATAGTAAAGAATCTCGATTAGTTGTTTATCTGATTTATTTTTTAGAGCGTTTTTATAAATATTATTCTCTTTCATTTTCTTTTTTATTCCTTAGCTCTATATTAAGACTCTCGTAAACGTATTTACTAGGTACTGCTAATCATAACATTAAACATTAATTAATTTGCCCGAACAACCGAAGTCATTCGGGCTGTTTTTTACATTGACTGATATAAAAATAGCTTCGTCTATTTGTCTAATTTATTAATCCCTCATTCCTTGGATACAAAAATACAATTTATCGATAGAACAAGATTCTGCTACAGCGCAAAATACGTCTTTCGTCCCCCTGTTCGTAAAGTAATACTATAGCAACAATAAGTCGAGTAAATAGATCAATCCATACTGATTTGAAACTCAGCTATCTTAATTACGTGCAGTTAAGGTTTATAAGTTGTTTGAAAATGTCTTCTGTAATTAATTGTAAGTGCTTGGTTTCTAGAACGAAGTCTGCCTTCCAAAGCAGGCTATGATATATACATAGTTCAACGTTTGATTTTTTTTGATAATTTTAAAACATTAATAATCAATCTTTTACATTTATGTTATCTCATTTTTTTGACATTCAAAAACTAAACACAATCTTAAAACTTACATTAATTAACTCGAAATTGGTTAAGTCAAACAATTTATAGATATTTATGCAATTCAAAGACACTATAAGAGACCATACTACTATACATGTGAACTAGAACAGAGAGCAGACCAGCCCGACTGC
>JALZWC010000467.1 GCA_023300255.1 Saprospiraceae bacterium
TTTTGTCAGAAAATAAAAATATAGTCTCCCAAAACGTTTATACTTGTGATCTAAATCAAACAAGAATTGACACCTTGTTTTTACAAAATGTACAGGGTTGTGATAGCTTGATTATAAGGACGAATAATTATATTTCACAGGATACCACCTATCTCCAACAGCAAGCTTGTGAGGTGAATCAAGTAGGAATAGAAACTATATTATTAGTGAATCAATACGGTTGTGATAGTTTGATTGTAACTACTACAGCCCTGCTTCCTGCGGATACAATTTATCGGAACCAATTTACAACGAATCAAAATGAAGTAGGCATTGATAGTATGTTATTTACGAATCAATATGGTTGTGATAGTTTAGTCATCCAAGAAAATTTATATGCTGCGGAACCAATAGATCTAACTTATTTAACGGCGACAAGCTGTAATGAAAACCAAGTAGGAATAGATACTTTAGCTTTAATGAATACAGGTGGTTTTGACAGCTTGATTATTATTACAACCACTTTATCGCCATCTGATACTATATTAGTTACTCAATTTACTAGCGAGATTCAATCTATAGGAATCGATAGCTTATATCTTCGGAATAGATTTGGTTGTGATAGTTTAGTCCTTGTTGAAAACGTTTTTCGAGAAGAAAATAGAAGTACTCATTTTTTAACAACAACATCCTGTGATCAGAATGACATAGGAGTAGATACGATGTTTTTAAAAACCTATAATGAGGAGGATAGTCTAGTGATTATTACCACTACATTTTTACCTGCGGATACTACGTATCTAAGTGCTATGACATTTGATAGTACAGCGATAGGGAAGGATAGTTTATTATTATCAAATCAGAACGGTTGTGATAGTTTGGTAATAACAGATAGGATATATGAAGTGCCAAATACAACAACAAGAATCATTAGAACCACTACTTGCAAATCGACGGAAGTAGGAGCAGATACTGTATTTGTCACCAATAGAATAGGTGTTGATAGTGTCATTGTTACGATTGTAACATTACTGCCATCTGACACTATTTCTATTAATAAAATCACCAATGATTTATCAGCGTCAGGTATTGATAGCTTAAGATTACTGAACCAATATGGCTGTGATAGCTTAGTTATTATAGAGACAACTTATCAAATACCTGCTATTAATATTACTCAGTTAGAGGTAAATACCTGTGATTTATCTTTTGTGGGAATTGACACTGCTGTATTACAAAATAGGCTAGGTTTCGACAGTCTAATTATTACTCAAACTTCTTTATTATCAAGTGATACAATTTATCTATTGCAACAAAGTTGTATAGAAAATAATATTGGTATTAGAACAGAACAATTGTTGAATCAACATGGTTGTGATAGTCTTTTGATTATAGAAACGATTTTACAAGCGGAAACGATTCATACAATAGAAAAGAGCACCTGTGATATAAACAGAATAGGACTAGATACATTAAAATTATTAACGGTAGATGGTTGTGATAGCTTGTTAATTACTAATTGGAGTTTGCTGCAAAATGATTTTACAATGCTTAGGCAAGAGACTTGCGATGAGGCAAGAATTAATACGCTTACAGAGACATATACTAACCAGTATGGTTGCGATAGTATTGTACAAATTCAAATTGAATTAGCTCCGCCAGAAGATTGTAGCATTGATTTTACTATAACTACTGATACGATTTGTCCTAGTGAAACGAATGGAAAATTATGGGTAGAGGTAACATTTGGTAGACCACCTTTTCATTATACTATTATGCAAGAAAGAGATACGATTGTATCAGGTGAGTTGGAACGCTTAGCAGAACAAATAACTTTATTAAACTTAAATGCAGGAAAATATTCCGTCGAATTGAAGAATGAAATTGGCGTTGTTGCTCAGCAAGAAATACAACTGGTAGCATATCCTTCTATTGAAATGTCGTTTTCCACGTCCGACTATAATGGTTTTCCAGTAAGCTGTGCGGATGCCACAGATGGAAGTATAACCGTTGATTTTAAGAATGCGAACGAAATTAAAAACTTTAGATGGAATAATGGCAGCTCAGATATAACCATTGATAATATAGGAGTAGGTGGATATATTATGACGGTTTTCGATGATAATAATTGTGTACATTTAGATAGCATCAGACTGACCGCACCTTTACCATTAGAGGTAGAATTAATGACTAGTAGACCACTGTGCTTTGGTGATGAACTTGGTCAAGTATTTATACAAGATATACGGAACAACGTTGGGGAAGTAGATTTTTCTTTAGATGGGGCAGTATATAATCCGCTGCCAGAGTTACCATTCACACTTGATCTATCAGCTAATACCTACCCTTTTGTAATACAAGATGAAAATGATTGTCAATCAATAACTGTTTTTGACATAAGAGAAGCAGCAGAACAAATAATTGAACTAGGAGAAGATAGAAGCCTCGTCTTAGGAGAAGTAATCCAATTACGACCAATAGCAAATTTTGAAATCGTACGATATGATTGGACAGCAGATGTACCCTTAATAGGATGTACAGATTGTCAGGAACTAGATTTTCAACCCATGCAAAGCGGCACCTATCAACTGACTGCTTTTGATGAAAACGATTGTATTAGTCAAGATGAAATTACTTTATTGATAAAAAAGAAAGATCAAATCTATTTACCAACGGCTTTTAGTCCTAATGGAGACGGATTGAATGATGATTATCGAGTGTATTTAGGGGATGCGATAAAAGAAGTGTTAGTTTTTCAAATAGCAGATGAAAGGGGACAATTATTATATGAAGTAACAAACACTGCTCCTAATAATTATGTTATACGCTGGGACGGCACTTTTAATGGAAATCGCTTGTTATCAGATATTTACGTCGCTTTTGTAAAGGTATTACTAATAGATGGGACAGAAGAACAAGTCGTACAAACCTTTAATTTATTACGTTAATAACTACTACATAAAAACGCTATGATCTTTGATTTACAAGTTATAAATAATAAGTAAAGGAATGGCTAAAACATTTGCCGTTATTTAGTTGCATTTTGTTTCTATAATATGTCTACCTTTGTCGCTTTATTTAAAGATTTTTCTTAATCCTAATTTGATACTCGGCATTACAAGCCTGAACTCCCCCCGACCCCCTCTTGAAAAGAGGGGGAGACGTCTACGATTGAAAATTTCATTGATGATAGATACGTCTCCAAAACGAATCTCTCAATCGTAGACATCCCCCTCCCTTTTTAAAGGAGGGTCGGGGAGGGTTCTTGTGAATGCTGAACAGTTTACCTATAAAGCATGAGCGACTCTATTAAACATGAATGCGGTATAGCAATGATCCGCTTATTGAAGCCAATTTCTTATTATCAAAAAAAATACGGGACGGCGTTGTATGGTGTTAACAAGTTGCGTTTACTCTTGCAAAAGCAACGGAATAGAGGGCAAGACGGTGCAGGAATAGCAACGATTAAATTAGACCCAGAACCGGGGAATAGATATATTAGTAGAAAGAGGACTGTCTCCAAAAATTACCTAGACGATTTATTTAAAGATGTCTATAACAATTTTAGAGGATTGACACCAGAACAACTGAGTGATGCAGAATGGTTAAAAGCGAATAAGCCTTATATAGGTGAATTATTGCTAGGTCATTTGCGTTATGGGACACACGGAGATAATACGATTGAGACTTGCCACCCTTTCTTAAGACAAAATAACTGGATTAGTAGAAACTTAGTATTGGCAGGTAATTTCAATATGACCAATGTCGATGAGCTATTTCAACAATTGCTCAAACTAGGACAATATCCCAAGAAGAAATCAGATACAGTTACGGTATTAGAAAAGATAGGACACTTTCTAGATGATGAGGTGCAGCGACTTTTTAATTGGTATAAGCCAGATGGTTATACTAATCAAGAAGTCAATGAATTAATCTTTGAAAATTTGGATGTTCTTCGATTACTAAAACGAGCTTGTAAGAAATTTGATGGAGGCTATGCTATTATGGGATTAATAGGGCATGGAGATGCTTTTGTGATTAGAGATCCAGGGGGGATTCGGCCAGCATATTATTATAAAGATGATGAGGTAGTAGTAGTCGCTTCTGAGCGACCAGCAATTCAAACAGCTTTTGATATTCATTATTCTAAAATAAGAGAACTAAAAAGAGGGCACGCACTAATTATCAAAAAAAGTGGAAAAATAATTGAAGAGCCTTATATAAAGTCAAAGCCTTCTACACCTTGTTCTTTCGAGCGAATTTATTTTTCTAGAGGCACTGATCGAGACATTTATTTAGAACGAAAACAACTTGGAGAACAGTTGACCAAATCGGTCATGAAAGAAGTTAATTACGACTTTGAGAATACCGTTTTCTCTTTCGTACCTAACACGGCAGAATCTTCTTTTTATGGATTAGTAGATGGTGTTTATAAATGTTTAAATAATAAAAAGAAAGAGCAAATTCTAAAATTAGGAGATAAACTAACACCTAAGAAATTAGAAAAGATTTTATCGCTTCAGCCAAGAGTAGAAAAAACAGTAGTCAAAGACGCCAAGCTCAGAACCTTCATCGCAGATGATGCTTCTAGAGGAGAAATGGTGGCTCATATATATGATGTAACCTATGGAATTATTAAGAATGAAGTAGATACTTTAGTCCTAGTTGATGATTCCATTGTAAGAGGAACAACATTAAAAGATAGTATCTTAAAAATAGCAGCGCGCTTACGACCTAAGAAAATAATAGTCGTCTCCTCTGCACCACAAATTCGGTATCCAGATTGCTATGGTATTGATATGTCTGTCATTGGTAATTTCGTTGCCTTTAAAGCATTGATTGCTTTAATAAAACAACACGGGAAAGAAGATTTTCTTCAAGAAATTTACCAAAAATGTAAGGCACAGGAACATCAACCAAAGAAGAAAATTAAGAACTACGTTAAAGACTTGTATGCTTTGTTTTCTTACGAACAAGTGTCTAATAAAATCGCAGAGATCGTAACGCCAAAAGAAATTAAACCTAAAGTAACCGTCATCTATCAAACCATTGAAGGACTACATAAAGCGTGTCCAAAGAATTCAGGGGATTGGTATTTCTCAGGGGACTATCCGACTCCAGGTGGTAATCGAGTGGTGAATATGGCTTTTATAAATTATATGGAGAATAAGAATGTACGGGCTTATTAATTTATTTAGAGTAGACCCGCCCGACTGCCGGTCAGGCGGGCGGGGAATAGAGACCGCTTTGCTGAGAGAATAGAAACTTTAAACATGGAATGTTAGTTTAAATAAGAATATTTATAATTAAATTTAGAGCATTAAACTTAAATAAGAATATTTATAATTAAGTTTGAAGCTCTAAACTTAATTATAAATGTTAAAATCGTTAAAAATCGCAGAATTTGAAGCTGGTAACTGGATCAAACAGACTGGCTTTAAATCCTTTTCTCCCATTCCAATCAATCGCCAATGGTTGATGGACCAACCTGAGTTGGAATCCTTGATAACTCAAGCTCACCAAAAAATAGGCGCACTAAATGCCTTTTCTGAATTAATACCTGATGTTACCTTCTTTATTAAAATGCATATTGCCAAAGAGGCAACGCAGTCAAGTAGCATTGAAGGAACTCAAACGAGTATGGAGGAAGCTTTCTTGAAAAGTGAAGATATCCAGCCTGATCAAAGAGATGATTGGCAAGAGGTCCAGAATTATATCCAAGCGATGAATTATGCTTTAGATAGACTAAATACTTTACCTCTTTCAAATAGATTAATTCGGGAAACACATAAAATACTATTGCAAGGTGTTCGAGGAGAACATAAGCAACCTGGTGAATTTAGACGTTCTCAGAATTGGATTGGTGGAGCTTCATTAGCGGATGCTATTTTTGTGCCACCTGCACATCATGAGGTACCAGATTTGATGGGTGATTTAGAACAATTTTTACACAATGAAGAAATATTTATTTCTGAGTTAGTGCGAATTGCAATAGCTCATTATCAGTTTGAAACGATTCATCCTTTTCTAGATGGAAATGGTAGAATGGGGCGACTATTGATAACACTATATTTAGTTAGTAAAAAGTTATTGATGAAACCATCTCTATATCTTTCTGCCTTTTTCGACAAACATCGCCAGTTGTATTTTGATAATCTATCTAATGTAAGAAACAAAAGTGATCTGCTACAATGGTTGATTTTTTTTATGGTAGGGGTAATAGAAACAGCAGAATCTTCCATAACTAGTTTTAGGAAAATCATTGTTTTAAGACAACAATTTGAAAGTAAAATTAGTCAACTAGGAAAGCGACGCCCTACTGCTCAATTACTTTTAAATCATCTTTTTCATCAACCAGTCATTACCGCACAAGAAACAGCAAAGGTTATTAATAAATCTATTCCTACTGCTAATAATTTGATTCAAGATTTTGTGAAGATGGGGATTTTGAAAGAGAAGACGGGGTATCAGCGGAATCGGGTTTTTAGTTTTGTGGAGTATATTCAATTGTTTGAGAAATAATAAAATTATAGAAGATAAATTAGACTTTTATTGAAAAAATATATAATTTATAGATGTGAAAAATATAAAAACATATTGATTAATTAGTATGAAGATTACTACTAAGCAAATCTTGGAGAGATTCAAATTAGCGCATGGAGATAAGTATGATTA
>JALZWC010000468.1 GCA_023300255.1 Saprospiraceae bacterium
GGATATTTCCTTATCTTTGATAGATAAGGTATAGATGCCCATTCGAGGCACACACAGAGCATACCTCTCCATAGCCGCTACGTGCGGCTACGTGAGGTATGCGGGGACGTTCTGCTCAATTAAAAAAAAGAAAAACCATCATCATTGTAAATCTTCTAAAATGGAATTAATATCTAAAAACAAAAATAGAGTCAATATCCTAAATGGAAATTTTTAAACGAACGAAAAATATTGATACCAATCTTGGAAACTTGACAATTAAGGAGATAATGGATTTTCCAGAAAAGGGAAATGCAGGTTTAGAAGAGTTTTATTTAAATAAAGTTTTTAATCCAAATCACATTCAAATTGGTGTTGTACAAAGTAGAGTTTATACAAGTGGTATTCACGATTTTGAATATGATACGAAAACAAGGGAAATCAAAATTTTTAGCAGATTTAAAAAATCAGCTTTTCGAATATATGCATCCTTAATAATGCCATTAATACCAATGATAATAACCAAAGAGGTCACAATGGAATTAGTAGGGATAACAATAGCCGTTTTCGTTTTTTCATCTTTAATTTTAATACTAGGAATTAAGTCTGAATCCAAAGAAATCGAACGAGAAATGGTATTGAGAATAAATTACATAAGACGAAATAAAAAATAAAAACTGAGCAGAATAAATAGTGAACAATACGATAGGTCGCAAGGCGCACCTGTCGATATTGTTCACGGTTGAACGAAAAGCTAGGGTAGCGGACTTGAAGCAGCGAGAGAAACGGATACTATGGAGCAACCAAATTATATTTTGGTATTAAGGGAAGAAGAAAAACTAGAAGGATAAATCAAAGTAGCAAAATACGATATATAAAAGGAGGTTGCAATTAAAATATTGAATAATTAGAGCAATATTTTGAGTAAGCAGTAAGGTATATACATAGGTATTTCCCTACTGTACAAAGGCAGTACTCCAAAGCTAGGATCTGTCAAGATAGAATTGACAGACCACTAGTTATTTTTAACTACGATTTACGTTTTAGTGATATATCGTAGAATATAATTTTCGTCAGGCGGACCATCTCTACCAAAGGGTAGAATGGGTCTCATGGTTCCTTGTTTACAACAAGGACAAGCATTGTTTATTTTCATTCTATCTAATGCTTTTGTTCGAATTTGCTCTTTAGAAGGACGCAGTATATGGACGCCTAGAAAGAGTTGTAGCTTTGGGATGTGACAAGCTCTTCCTCTACTAGACAAGATACCATAGTGTCGAATCCGTTGAAAACGGTCAGGTAAAAAGTGTAGACAAAAACGCCGAAGGAACTCTAAGACAGGCAAAGTCATTAGCTCTTTTTTGCCGCCCTTTCGATAATCTTTCCATTCAAAAGAGACATGGGATGGAGAGACCGATTTAATACGGAAATTAGAGATAGCTACTTTGTGGGTATATCGACCTAAATATTCAATAACTGCCTTTGGCCCAGCAAATGGTCTTTTGGCGTAGACGACCCATTTTTTGCGATAAAGTTGCTCCTTCAATGAATGAGAAAAGACAATAGCTTCTTGTTTGGCTAATTGTTTTAAGCCGTCTAAGAATTTTCCTTTAAAAACTTTTCGTAAAGCATTTCTAGGGAACAAATATTTTCCCTCAGAGCGAGTAGGACTCCATTGCCCTTTTCCATCAATACCACCGCCAGGAATAATGCAATGCAGATGGGGATGTAGACAGAGATTTTGACCCCAAGTATGGAGTACCGCTGTCATCCCAGTATTAGCACCTAAAAATTTGGGATCTTTCGCAAATGCCTTGATAGTCTGCTGAGCGGAGCGAAACAGTAAGCTGTAGATCAAACGAGGATGAGCGATACACAAACCGTTTAGCTGAGCAGGTAAAGTGAAAACAACATGGAAATAGGGAACAGGAAGCAAGTTAGCTTCCTGTCTGATAATCCATTCTTCTCGCTTTAATCCTTGGCAAGAAGGACAGTGACGGTTTCTACAACTATTGTAGGCAATCTGAAAATGACCACATTGGTCACAGGCATTAATATGTCCACCAAGCGTAGCGGTACGACATTGGCGCAATTGATTCAAGTGGTACAATTCAAAGGAGTTGAATTTTCGAGATTGTTGAATATTATGCCACTGTTCTTGAATGATTTGATTAACTGTATATTTCCACTTCATGGCTTAGTGGGTGTATGCTTTGAGCAAGTTTTGTCAAACAAACCACTCATAGGAGAGTAAGCGGCACTACGAGGTAAAGCACCTACAATGTGGACATAAATCAAAGTGGTGTCAATACGAGCATGCCCTAGATTCTCTTTAAGAGAAAAGAGATCTCCAGTATCTTCTAAAAAATGAGTGGCATAAGTATGTCGTAAAGTATGAAGGGTAGCGGGTTTTTGAATACTTGAACACTTAAGAGTTTGCCGCATGATGTGCTGGATACCTCTCTTAGACATGGGGTTCCCTTTTTGTTGACCATTGAATAGATAGTGCTTAGGATGGCAAGCAGAAATATAAGTATCCAACCCTCGAATGATATGGGAGTCAATAGGGACATAGCGACTTTTACCATTTTTACCTTGCTCTACGAAAACGGTTTTGCGGACTCGGTCAATATCAGAAAGTCGTAAGGCAGCAACTTCAAAAAGTCGTAATCCAGCCGCATAAGTCAAACCTAAAAGGACTCGATGTTTGAGTAGTTTTGGCGTTTTGAGAAATTGGACGACCTCTTGACGATTGAGAATAATGGGCAGTTTATTACTACGAGCAATAGGAGGCAGGGCAATGGCTCGGTCTTCTCGACCAAAGAGTCGAAACAAATAACGAAGTCCATAAACGGCATGTTTAAAATAAGTCTCGGAAGGATTTTTACTGGTCTTGATTTCTAACAAGTACTCATTGATGACTTGGTCGGAAAGTTCCAGTGGAATTTTGTTAAAGAACAAAGAGACGTGGGCAATACTACGGGCATAACTTTTAAGGGTCAATTCGGATAAGCCACTCAACAGCACTTTTTGTTCTAACTGTTGATACATCTGGGAAAAACCTGTAACTTGATTACAGGCTCTGGTAACTAAAGTGTTTTTTTTTCATCTTACTTTTTTTATTAGATGAGTAAATATTTTATCAATCTAAAGGTAAGATTTTTATTTAGCACTTAGCTACCGTAGGTTTTTGTTCAACCTTGCATCAGCGGTCATTGGCAGCAAAAGCTGCCACCGCCGCCGATGCGTGGACGTTGTCCACCATTAGAAAAAATGAAAAAAAATCAGGATATAAAATTAATACCAGTTTTAGAATTGCAACCTTCTGCATTTAGCAAGATTGAAAGAGAATCGCCTAAAAAATCATATTTAGAGGCACCTCAAGAATGGATAAATTATAATCAAAAATGTTACAACGATTCAGGTTTAAAGAATATAAAACCAATTGAACAATTAAGCTGGCTTTTTAAAATAGATTCTCTTTCAAATCAAGAACTAAAAATAATTTTGAAAGATTTAATAGATAATACAGTTGAAGATTTTGATTCAATAGATGAAATTCTTAATGACCCAATTGAATATGCACCTCTAATCCCAGGAGGATATTTATTTGTCGTGAATAATGAAATAAAATCAGAGCCTGGTTGCTGTTGTGGATTAGAAGATATATCAGAGTGGAAAGATTCAGAAACAATTGCAACAGGTCATGGTGATGATGATTTTGTTTATATTCATAAAGAGAATTCGCAAGTAAATATTTCAATCAAAAAGGAAAAATTTATTCTTTCTGAAAAGTCTTATAATGAAATCGTAAATGCAGCGGAGATTGAAATTGAAAAATTCATCGACAAAAGTGGAGAATTGATAAATGAAATACTCAAAATAGAAAATGGAAAATCATTTGCAAAAGCGATGATTTACAAATGGGAATAAAAATAAAAACGGTGTACAATCGAGTAGACGGCTCCGCCAGCAATAACTGACGGAGTGCGCCTCTCACACCACTAAGCATACGGACCTCGTACTTAGCGGTTCACAGAACAACATTACTTTCTTTTCTTGGTAGGAGATTTGGAAGGTTTTCGATGTTT
>JALZWC010000469.1 GCA_023300255.1 Saprospiraceae bacterium
AAGGAGTAATACTATGTGAACTATGTATCTATGTGGTAAATTCGTCAACATTATATGTGTTTTCCCCCAATTCTTTACACACTCAAAAGATTAATCTATTTCAATAGGAATAGGTTCTCCAAGAAATTTAGGTTGTGTATTCAAGAGCACATCTAAGACCGCTTTGCATCTTGCTAAACATTCTCTTATTCTAGTTTTCATACCCAAACTAAACGGAAGATCTTTAGCATTGAACCCAATGGCAGTTATCCCTTTTTGGTTCGCAATAAATAAAGCACGATGATTGTGAAATTTTTGAGAGATGATCGTCAACTTGTGCTGTCCAAATACTCTTTTACTTCTAACAACCGAATCTAATGTTCTGAAACCTGCAAAATCCATTGTAATACAAGAATCCGGAATACCTGCATTCATCAACGCTTTTCGCATATGCTTAGGTTCATTATACTCTTTCAAACTATTGTCTCCACTTACAATCAGATGTTTTATTTTTTTTCTATTATATAGCTCTACTGCTGCATGGATACGATTCGCGAAGTATGGATTTTGATTCCCATAAACGGTATACTTACTAGTTCCTAGTACTAACCCCACTTCATTAGAAGGAATGCGATTAGCATTATCAAACACTTGTTTTCTGGTAGATTGCTCTACAAAAAAATTACATAGCCATATACCTAAGCCTAGTGTCGTTAGAACACCTAAAAAGTATACTACCAACTTATATAATTGTTTAGACATATAAAGTCTTAGAAAAAAATAAGGAAAGTTCTTTTTTTAGAGGTCAGCGGTCAGATCGTCAATTACATTGACTGTCAGAAGTCAGACTTATGACGTTGACCCGCTCTAGCTTCTGACAGCGAAGCGATCTGACTTCTGACAGCGAAGCGATCTGACTTCTGACAGCGAAGCGATCTGACTTCTACAATTCCGATGTCATTAATAAATTAAGATCGGTAGATTTAAAACCAAATCGTCTGCCTAAATATTCGTTTGTCAAGCACCCTTTATAGGTGTATACCCCATTTCGCAACCCAGGATTATCAAACAACAATCGTTCAATACTTCCCGTATCTCCAGCTTTTTGAATAAGGGGTGTCAAAATATTACTGATGGCAATGGAAGCCGTTCGAGCTACTTTAGAAGCAATGTTAGGTACACAGTAATGGATCACATCATGCTTTACAAAAGTAGGATTATCATGAGAAGTGACTCTTGAGGTAGCAAAACAACCACCTTGATCAATACTTACATCTATTATTACGGCCCCTACTTTCATTTCGGCAACCAATTCTTCGCTGACAATTACAGGTGCTCTACCAGAAGTAGAATGTATCGCTCCTATTACTACATCTGCGGATAATAATTCTTTAGTCAACTGAAAATGATTCAAAGAAGAAGTATTTAAAGGGCGACCAATCTGCGTTTGAATACGCATCAACTTGGAAATATTATTGTCAAATATTCGCACTTCTGCTCCTAATCCAATAGCCGCTCTAGTAGCATATTCTGCAACTACACCAGCTCCTATAATTACCACTTTAGCTGGCGGCACTCCAGACACCGATCCTAATAAAACGCCCTTCCCACTTTTAGCATTAGACATTAGTTCCGCAGCAGTCATCATAGCAGTCAATCCTGCTATTTCACTCATCGTTCTTACCACAGGAAAAATACCATACTCATCCTTGATATATTCCATTGCTAAAGCTACTACTCGCTTTTGCATTAACTTCTGTATATATTCTGGAGTTAGAATAGGAATTTGTAGCGGAGAAATTAAAACTTGACCAGGGTGCATCAAGTCAATTTCCTCTAAACTAGGTGGGGCCACTTTTAGTAAAATACTAGATTTAAAAACTTGTTCTTTACTATAGGCAATTTCTGCACCTGCTTCAGAAAATCTATGATCTGAATAATTGGTCCTCAAGCCTGCATCTTTTTCCACGAGCACTCTATGTCCATCCGCTACCAAACCAGTAATAGATGCCGGTACTAGGGCTACTCTACTCTCCTGTAATAAAATTTCTTTAGGAATACCTATAGTCATTTTTACAGGTTTTCTTACAACCTCTAGCATCTCTTCTTGCGGCTGATAAGCCCCTTGTATTAAACTATCTGGGATAGGGATTCTTTTCTTCTTATCACTCATATTTAATTCGCAGACCTTGGATTTACTCCTTGGCTATTAGGAAGTTATTAATGCATTCTTAAATAACTTCAGATGATTCTCAATATACTACGACTTTATTCCTTACAAAATTACGATTTTCCGTTCCGAATCGTTAACAATCTCTATACTTATTTTAAGAACCTCTTCGGGAAGAATCGGTTCTATTAATTCAGGCCATTCAATAAAACAGTAATCTTCGCTATCTAAATGGTCTTCTATGCCTATATCTAAGGCTTCTTCTATACTTTTTAGTCGGTATAAATCCATATGATAGATATATAAGGCTGCCCCTTTTGGGTCAAAATATTCATATTCATTAATAATAGAATAGGTAGGACTAGTAACGGATTCTGTTACTTTAAACCATGCGCAGAGTTCTTTTATTAAAGTCGTTTTACCTGCCCCTACCTCTCCATAAAACAACCATTTCTTTTTGGCTGCTGCTGCTTCTAGTAACACTGGAAGGAGTGTAGGTAAAGAGGTAATGTCTTTTATTAATAGTTCCATTTATTAGTAAAATGTTATTTCAGTGGATAGCAACGCTACCTTATTTTATTTAGGATTGCAAAAGTGATTGTATTTCTTCTTTTTTCAAAATTGTATCTACGAAGTTGTTTAAAAACATATATTATTGACAAATTTATCTAAAAGACAAGATTTATGGACATTTTTCCCGCATATTCATCAATTAAGTCAATAAATTACTAGTAATTCGTTAATTCGTGGTAAAATGAAGTGTAAACATGCTAGTTTATTTTATAATACTTTCAGATTATTCTAATAAAATCATACCGTAAGGCTTCGCAAATTTGCTACCAAATCAATTATTTAGAGAAGTAGTAGATCGACCTACTTTATTTATATTTCATTCCTTAGAAGTATTTCTCTCTCATTCCCGAGGAGAAGGAAATAAATAACCTACCCATTCTGACTTGTCTTTTGTCCTCGTAAAAAATCTTAAAAATGAAGCCATAGCCCTGCTATGCCTTAATTTTGAAGATTCTTTACAAGAAAAAAATACTGCGCCATAATGAGTACTTTATTTAATTCCTTCTCCTTACCTTTGCAACCAAAATTAAAGAGCTATTTAATATGAGTTTTGCAGAAGAGATTGAACGTAGAAAGACATTTGGTATTATTTCTCATCCAGATGCTGGTAAGACCACCCTTACGGAGAAGTTATTGCTATTTGGTGGAGCGATTCAAACGGCTGGTGCTGTCAAGTCTAATAAAATTAAAAAAAGTGCCACATCGGATTTCATGGACATTGAACGCCAAAGAGGAATCTCTGTGGCAACCTCTGTCATGGCATTTGATTATAGAGGCAAAAAAATAAATATCTTAGATACGCCTGGTCACCAAGATTTCCAAGAGGATACTTTTAGGACTCTAACTGCAGTGGATAGTGTGATTGTGGTAATTGATGTTGCCAAAGGAGTGGAAACACAAACCGAAAAGCTAGTCAAGGTTTGTAGAATGCGGGATACGCCTATTATCGTTTTTATTAATAAATTAGATAGAGAAGGAAAGGACGCTTTTGATTTAATTGAGGAGTTGGAGGAAAAGTTGGGTTTATTAGTACGTCCTTTAAGTTGGCCTGTTGGGATGGGACAAGATTTTCAAGGTGTCTATAATATCTATGAGGAAAAGCTAGTCTTATTTCGCCCACATAGCAAACAACAAGATGATGGCATCATTGAGATAAAAGATCTATCAGATGAGACGTTAGACAATGAAGTAGGAGAACGAGCTGCCAATAAATTGAGGGAAGAAATTGATATGATTAATGAACTCTATCCAGAATTTGAAAAAGAGGATTATTTAGAAGGTCTACTTTCTCCTGTTTTTTTTGGGAGTGCTATTAATAATTTTGGGGTTAAAGAGTTATTAGATTGCTTTGTCGATATTGCCCCTACCCCACTACCTCGAATTACAGAAGAAAGAACCATTGATCCTAACGAGGATAAGTTTTCTGGTTTTGTATTTAAGATACATGCTAATATGGATCCGAAACATAGAGATAGGATTGCCTTCTTAAGAGTATGCTCTGGTACCTTTGTTAGAAATACCAATTACCTACATGTACGTAAGGAAAAGAAAATGAAATTTTCTAATCCAACTAGTTTCATGGCGGCCAAAAAATCTATAGTAGAGAAAGCCTACCCACGTGATGTGGTCGGCTTATATGATAGTGGGAATTTTAAAATTGGAGATGCGCTAACGGAAGGAGAAAAACTTCATTTTAAAGGAATTCCTAGTTTCTCACCTGAACAGTTCCGATACATTTTAAATACCGACCCGATGAAATCTAAACAATTAAATAAAGGTATTCTACAATTGATGGATGAAGGGGTTGCTCAGTTGTTTACCAAAGAAGTGGGGAATCGCCAAATCATAGGAACGGTTGGAGCGCTTCAGTTTGATGTCATCCAATATCGGCTCAAACATGAATATGGCGCTTCGTGTAGTTATGAACCAGTACACCTACATAAGGCTTGTTGGGTAAGCTGCGAGGACTCTACGAAACTCGATGCTTTTCTAAGTCGCCGTAAAAGAGATATTGCTTATGACAAAGATAAGAATGCTGTTTTTTTAGCCGAGTCTGCATGGACCTTACAAATGGCACAGGAAAATTTCCCAGATGTTAAATTCCATCTTACTAGTGAATATTGATTTAGGTAATAGGTAAGAGGTAAAAAGTAATAGGTAAGAAGTAATAGGTAATAGGTATACTCATTTGATGTTGACACATAATAAACAATCAGCTTCTAATTCACCAACCTAAGATAAGCCAGCTAGTTTGCATACTTATTACTTCTTACCTTTTACTTATTACCTATTACCTACTCAACCGCCCATCCTGCATTTCAATCTTCCGATCACTCATATCTGCTAATCCTTCGTTATGGGTAACGATAACGAAAGTCTGTTGAAAATCATCTCTTAATTTAAATAACAACTGGTGCAATTCTTCAGAAGAAGCGGTATCTAAATTACCAGTTGGTTCATCTGCGAAAATAATGGCGGGCTGATTAATTAACGAGCGAGCCACAGCGACTCTTTGTTGCTCTCCACCAGATAATTGGTTAGGCTTATGGAGCAAGCGCTCTGACAATCCTAAATAGTCCAATAATTCTTTTGCTCGTTTTTCTACTTCTGCCTCTGGTCTTTTTTGAATAAAACCAGGAATACAAACATTTTCTAAAGCTGTAAATTCTGGCAATAAATGGTGAAATTGAAAAATGAACCCAATGTGGTCATTCCTAAAACTAGATAGTTCTTTAGATTTTAATCTAGAAATATCTTTTCCATTAAATAAAACCTGTCCTTTATCTGCTTGATCCAAGGTTCCTAAAATATGCAGTAAGGTACTTTTCCCGGCACCTGACTTACCTACAATAGATACAATTTCTCCTTTGTTAATAGCTACATCTACCCCTTTCAAGACATGCAAGGAACCATAGGACTTATGAATATCAATTGCTTTTAGCATTTATTTTTTTTGGTAGACTAAGAGCTTGGACAAAAAAATAAACAAATATTTTAACCACATAGGCACATAGGGCACATAGGGCACATAGCATAGAAACCTATGTGTTCTATATATCTATGTGGTTAGATAATATTCTAATGTAGTTTTTAATTTTGTCCAATTACTTATTAGTCAATAGTTACGCCTTCCCAAGAGTGAATCCAAAAGTAGACCCAGTCTCTAAGGAACTACGAACATTAATAGTTTGTTTATGTGCTTCGATAATATGCTTAACAATAGACAAACCTAAACCAGACCCCCCTATTGCCCTAGACCTACTTTTATCTGCTCTATAGAAACGATCAAAAACATGATTTAGGTGTTCTTGTTTGATTCCTATTCCATTATCCGCAATCTCTACTAATATTCTAGTGTCCATATCATAGAAACTTACTTTAGTATGTCCATTCTTATTTCCATATTTAATAGAATTTTCTATTAGATTAGTCAATACTTGACGAATACTATCTCTATCTCCTTTCACTTTAAAATTCTGATCAGCCCCTTCTTTATAAAGTAAACTGATATTATCTTTAGCGGCTTTTATTTCTAAATCTTCTATCACCTCTTCTACTAAATCTTTCAGTAAAAAAACTTGCTCATCTAATCCTAACTTACCAGATTCCAGCTTATTGATAGACTCCAAATCCATCACAATAGTATTCAATCGCTCTATATTTTTAGCTGCTCTTTGGAGATATTTCATGTTGATCTGCTCATCATATAATCCACCCTCTATTAGGGTATGAACAAACCCCTGTATATTAAAAATAGGCGTTTTTAGCTCGTGAGAAACATTACCCAGATAATCTCTCCGATAGTTTTCCATTTCTTTCAAGGTATCAATTTCATCTTGTCGTTCTTTCGTCCAAAAGGCGACTTGTTTTTCTACTACCTCAATGGTGTTGGTATCTGGATCTAAAATATTTTTCTTTTCATTAGAACTTAACTTAAAATTATGGATGTTTTTATAAATCAATTTTATCTTCCGATAAATATATTTCTTAATAAAAAAAAGAATCGTAAAATAAGCACTAAGAAAGGTCAATACACCAACAAGGAGTATAGGCATCCACTGATAAGAAATATTAATTGGTATCAAAAGAATCACACATACTAAGAGTGTGACAACCGCAGTGATTATTAAAGTAGCATAAATAGCTATCTGCCGTGGAGTAAGATTTTTATACATGAAGTTGATTAAAATTCAAATTTATAGCCTACCCCTTTAAGTGTTTTGATATATTGGCTACCCAATTTCTCTCTTAACTTTCGGATATGGACATCAATCGTACGATTCCCGACAATAACGTCTGTGCCCCAAACTTTATTAAAAATTTCTTCTCTTGTAAAAACTTTCCCTGGTTTAGAGGCTAATAATAAGAGCAATTCAAACTCCTTTTTAGCCATTTCAATTTGTTCCTCATTTCTAAAGACCAATACTTTTTCTTTATCTATTGATAAATCCCCCACCTTAATAACTTCCGATTCTTTCTCTTCCGCTCCGCGTTCTGTTCTTCTAAACAAAGCTTTTACTCGGCTTACTAATAAGCGTGGTCGGATAGGTTTTGTTATATAGTCATCACCTCCAACATCTAAAGCAGCAATCTGAGAGTAGTCCTCATCTCTTGCCGTCAAAAAGGAAATAATAGTTTGATCGAACACTTTATCTGAGCGCAACTGCCGACACACCTCTACTCCGTCCATTTCGGGCATCATGATATCCAAGATAATCAACTGTGGCTTCACCTTATAGGCTATTTCTAGGGCCTCTTTGCCATTCTCTGCTGTTGCCACAACAAAACCTTCTTTTTCTAAATTGTATTTTAAAAATTCCAGTATATCTGATTCGTCATCTACGACTAATACCGTTTGGTTACCACTCATTATTTTAAATTTAGACCGAGGTTCTTTTAAATCGGTTCTAGGGGGATGTAGAAGTTGTTAAAAAATGCATTGGTGCATAAGTTGAAAGCCATTGATTCATAGGAATAATAAAATCTATGCCCAAAACTAACAATAATAGTGACTGTTTTAAAAGAAGAGTGGTATTAAATTAAGGTTAGGGGCATAGGAATAAATAACCTACCCATTCTAACTTATCTTTTTCCTATCTAAAAAAACTTAAAAATAAAGCTATAGCCCTGCTATGCCTTAGTTTTGAAGCTTCCTTACGTAAAAAATACAGCGCCATAACGAGTACCGTATTTAATTTCTATTCTCTTTTTTTTTCAAAAGATAGGTGTATTTATAATATTTAGCTCCCTTGAGAACCAATATTTTAGTACGGGAGGCAGACAGAAACATACACTACTGGACATTTTACAAGAAATGAGAACAGAGCAGTGAAAGCGAGATTAGGGATGTATTTCGTTTAAAAACGGACGAAATTTCGTTGTTTTATAATCGCTATACCTTTCTAATTTCGATGCTCTACTCTCTTCTAAAAATGTCTAGTAGTCTGACAGAAATATCAATAGATAGGAATTTTAACTACCGTGAATAAACTCATAAACATCTTGTGCAATTTCTTTAGGTAATTGTTTTTCTGCAACCACCTCTCCTAACATATATATATTATAAGAAAAAGCCCCTTCATTATCTTGCCGATTAGCCATCCAATCAGAAAAATCATCTAAGTTATAGTAAATACCTAATTGGTATTCTTCTTTTACTAAATCATAAACTACAAAAAGATCAAAGTGTCTAAATTTCGTAGAGATACATTTCAAGTACATTGGATGCTTCAACAAATCTTCTAAAAGAGGATCTATTCCAGCAGACTCATAGGGTGGAAAGTAATAGACCTCGCTCTCTATCCCTTTTTTAGAGAGGTAAAATTTAATAGTTTCTAATTTACCCATTAGTAAACTAGAAGGTATTTCTTCTAAATCTAATTCTTTTATAGGCCGCCACTTTTCATTAGAAAAGTCATAAAAATCAACTTCTCCTATTCTCGCCTTATAATCAAATCGAGGATTACCAGGTACTATATAGCCAGGATAGTATAGTTTTTTATTAGTTGCTATAGCAAATTCCATTTCTAACAACATGGTATAAAATCCCAAACTATGTTGCTTATACTCCGGATCAAAGATTCCTGTGATACTAGCGACACTATCCTCCCCTACGTCAAAAAAGCTAGCGGCAATTAGCTGGTCGCCTTCATATATTTCAATTTGGCGTGTATCATATATAGAGAAACTAGAGCCACTTAATAAAGATTGTCTCAAACTCCGATATACCCCACCAGTATTAAATCTAACTCGGTGTTTTTGATATAATATTTCTTTAGGCCGGTCAATTACTGCTCTACCCACTTTGTAGGTGAACAATCGTCCGTTGCGATTCATCAGCTTACGAGAGCGCTTTTTAAATTTAAAATCCTGCAAATCTTGTCTGATCCAAATAGCAGAAAAAAACCTACGCTCCATAAACAAGAACCAGCAAGTAAAAATGGTCTGCCCCATACGGAACCAACCTTTCGATAAATAGTCGTCTAATTTCTTAGGTGGAATTTTTCTTAATGGATAGTGTACTTCTGTGTACAAATGTATTAGTTTTAGTGTTATGTTTCTTGTTAAAACCTCCTATTAGAGAAAGATTTAATGAATGTTTTCTAATTTGGTAATTTAGTTTAAAGAGTAATTAAACTGTTCCCACAATCATACCATAAGTGGGATAGCAAAGATAAAAAAATTAGAAAATATTGAAAGCGACTTCGCTTAAAACGTATACAAATTACGTTTATTTGCAATAAAGAAGACTTTAATATGTATCAAATAAAATTAGCTAAGCCTTCAGATGCTTCAGAAATTCTAAATATATATGCTCCATATATTATTAATGCCAATATTACATTCGAATTAGAAGTCCCAACTGTAGTCAATTTCGCTAAACGAATAGAACAATATCTACAAGAAGCTCCTTGGCTTATTTACGAGAAAAATGGTCTTATAGCAGGCTATGCTTATGCTAGTCCTCATAGAGGTAGAGCAGCTTATCAATGGAACAGAGAGGTATCTGTTTATGTTCATGATGCCTATAAAAGACAAGGTATAGCTAAAAGGCTTTACACTACACTCTTTGAATTACTCCAGCTACAGGGATATACCAATGCATTAGCTGGTATTGTACAACCTAATGAAGCCAGTGTTGCATTTCATAAACGTCTTGGATTCCAATTAGTCGGTACTTATAATAAGATTGGCTATAAATTAGGGGCTTGGCATCCTGTCAGTTGGTATGAACTAGCCCTTCAACAAACAGATGCTCCTCCTACGTCAATACTAAGTATGATGGACTTGAAAAAAGAACAGCGCTATTTAGAGTTGCTAGATATATCATAATTGAGTACGTAGCAAGTATTTTGAAAATGTATTGATACCTCTTATATTTTCAGTGGCGTAAAAATCATATATCATACATTTTAAATCATATATCCATCTAGTTGGAATCGTATTATTTGAATTATTAAACTAGATGGATGTATGATTTCCGATGTATGATTTATCAAAAAAACTCAACAGCAGGAAGTATACACTATAACTCCCGCACCCAAATATTTCTATAACTAACAGCATTTCCATGGTCTTGCAATTTCAATGGCCCTTTACCATGCGCAGGATTTTTCGGTAAGCCGATATAAGGAGTCGTTCCTTTTATTTCGATATTATTCTGCACCAATACCCCATTCTGAATCACCGTCAAACTGCCTGATCTAACTTTTATTCCATCAACATTAAACTCCGGTTCCATAAAAATAATATCATAAGTCTGCCACTCTCCTGGAGGGCGGCACGCATTGACTAAGGGAATATGTTGCTTATAAATGGACGCTGCCTGGCCATTAGAATAGGTCCTATTTTGGTAACTGTCCAAAACTTGAACTTCATAGATCCCTTGCAAGAAAACACCACTATTTCCTCTACCTTGTCCTTCACTTTCCACAATAGCAGGTGTTCGCCATTCCAAGTGTAATTGCACACTACCAAAATTTCTTTTCGTTTGAATGTCTCCCGTTCCTTTTACCACGGTCATAGCGCCATTTGTTACTTGCCATTTTGCAGTAGCACTATCCAACTTCATCCAATTATCTAGATTAGTTCCATCAAATAAAACGATGGCATCAGAAGGAGCAGCAGTTCCTATTCCAGCAGTCACTGCTCGTGGTTCTGGTTCCCAGACTTCAGTCGCTTTAGGGTCCGTAATCTGTGCAGCTAAATACATGTAAGCACTTAAAGAACACAGACATAAGAGTATTAATCGTAATTTCATAATTTTATTATTGTTGTAGTTATACTCTAGATAGGAAAAGGCAAGCCAAGTTATAACAGGGATTCTTTTTTTCATTCCCTAAAAACGTATCTCGTTTAAAAAAGACGATTTCTCTTATTTTTTAAACGAAATACATCTCTATTCTCTACGCTCGCTTCTCTACTCTATCTAATAGTATACTCCGATAAAAAAGAATAATAAGGCTGACATTTATCGGCCAGTTCTGCTAAATTACCTAAAAGTTTAATTTCTTTCTCCTCATAAGGCATAAATCGGGTAGATTGATGCACATTAGCATACCAATACTTTGCCCAACAACCATCTTCTTGTCTTGGTCCAGCTTTCCATTGGAGCATTCGTTCTTGAAAAGGGATATCCAAGTGGGCGCATAATTGACTTAACACCTTTTTAGGATCAAGCAGTAAATATTTAGCATCTACTACAGCCGCTAATTTACCTACTTTAGACAATTGTTGAAATAAGTCATACTGCATTTTAATCCCAATATCTGGCAATGCTGGATTAGGAATGACCTTCGCATAAGAAGCAATAATTCTTCTAGGATCTCGAATTAACAACACATTGTCCATCTTGGTTAAAAAATCGGCTTCCAAATGAATCAAATGATGGGTCATTTGCTTAAAAAGCACATGATCATTTGGGTACATACCTCGCAGCATTTGGTCAACCACTTTAGTACCATCCGACTCCATCGTCTCTAGTATTTCAGTGGTTCCTGGGTGCGCTGCTTCGCTATTAGTTTTACTTAAAAAATGAGCGTATAATGGCTCATCTACAACCGTCATATCCGTCCGCTGTGCAAAGGAGTACATAAATGCAGTAGAAATATTCCTTGGACTTGACCATATGTTAATCCGTTTTCTCATAGTCTAATTTAAAGTAATTAGTATCGACGAAAGACTTGGGAAGTTTTAAAAACTTCCCAAGTCTAATTTTACAAACAAAGAAGTTATTCTTTAAGCATCACTTAGTAAGATTAGTGTTTTACGAAGATGAACTAGTCAGAATTCACTTGACTTAATAAGGTCATTTTAATCAAAACTACGATTATATAAGCTATCGACCTAACCAGTATCAATAAACAAAATACTCTTCCCTAAAAACAATTCCCATATCCCAAAATCTTCGCAGGCTCGATGGTTTAAATTTGTAACTTAAACTCTATATCAAACCATCTACAAAACCCAAAACAACAACTCCACCACCTGCCCGTTGCACAGCAGGCGGGCTTGAGTAGTTTCTTTTATTCTGATTTAAGTAGTCGATCCAAAGTAAAAAATAAAGCATTCGTTAAAAAACAACTCTTCCTTTGGTATGGCTACAGGTGTATTATAAGTGCTGTGTTTAGCTTGATATTAGGTTTAAGTTACAAATTTAAACCATCGATTGTGCGAAGATTTTGGACTAAAGGAATTATTTTTAAAAAGGTAGCCTTGTCTTTTATTATATTAACTACTTCCCATTTCTAAGTAGTAAGCGCCAAATATAAATAGATAAGAGTGTGTAAAGAATTGGGGGAACATATATATTAAATCTAAAGAACACAATAAGATGTTGACATTTTTTACCACGCTACAAAC
>JALZWC010000470.1 GCA_023300255.1 Saprospiraceae bacterium
ACTATGTGGCCTATGTACCTCGTATGTTTGTAGCGTGGTAAAAAATGTCAACATCTTATTGTGTTCTTTAGATTTAATATATATGTTACCCCGATTCTTTACACACTCTATTAAAATAGAGTAGAGATTCGAGAATACATCTCTATTCTCGAATCTCTACGCTAAAAAAAAAACTATGCCACCTTCTATAAGAAAGCCTAATGAAAGAGACTCTGCCAAGAAGGAACCTATTGAAAAGAAAGGCAGAATTCCAAAGAATCCAGGCGCGATTAATCGACAACATGCTAATATGCCAACGTCTTTAGATGATTTGGGAGAAGATATTCGATTGAACAAATATGTTGCCCATTGCGGTATCTGCTCTAGGAGAAAAGCCAGTGAATATATCTTTGAAGGCTTAGTGAAAGTGGAAGGAAGAGTCATTAAAGAGCCAGGCTATAGAATTTCGCCGAAGGATGAAGTGCGTTATAGAGATGAAGTAATTCAACCAGAGATAAGAAAGGTTTACATTTTACTAAATAAACCTAAAGATGCGGTTACTACCGCAAGTGATGAAAAGGGGAGAAGAACTGTATTTGATCTAATAGGAAATGATGTACCGGAACGAATTTTTTCAGTAGGGCGTTTAGATAGAGCCACAACAGGCTTACTATTATTAACGAATGATGGCGATTTATCTAAAAGATTGTCCCATCCTAAGCATAAAGTAAAGAAGGTCTACCATGTCTTTTTAGATAAACCTGTTACAGATGCCCATCTTGATAGTATTGGCAAAGGCTTAACACTAGAAGATGGCTTGGCTATGGTGGATGGCGTAAGTCATGTCAAAGGCAAAGATAAAAATGAAGTAGGCATTGAACTACACATTGGTAAGAACAGAATTGTTCGTCGAATTTTTGAACATTTAGGGTACCGTGTAGTAAAATTAGACCGAATGTACTTTGGTGGGTTGACTAAAAAAGATTTACCAAGAGGACGATATCGTTTTTTAGGCGAAAAGGAAATTATCATGTTGAAGCACTTTAGTTAGAAAAAGCTGCTTTTCTTTCCTAATTCCCTTACTTTTGCGTCCTATTTAAGGAAAAAATACTCGCTTTCAGCACACTCGCCAGAACTCCTCCTGACCCCCTCTTCTTAAGAGGGGGTTGGGTAGGTTCCCCGCGTGTGCTGAACAGTAACAAATAAATATATATACCAGATAGCATGGCAGAAATATTTGAGACCGTAGAAAAAATATTAGTAGATATAGCAGCTGCGCAACCAACAAATGCGGAAGAGTTAGAGCAGTTTAGAATAAAATATATTGGCACCAAGAATATCATTAAGCCACTTTCTAAAGAAATTCGAAATATTCCGAATGAACAAAGAAAGGACTTTGGCCAGTTGTTGAATAAAGTTAAAAAATCAGCAGAAGATAAATTCCAAAGTCTTCAATCAGGTATGGAAGCAGGAGCAGAAGATGCGGCAGGAGATGAAATAGATTTATCTGCACCTCCGTCTTCTATGCCCTTAGGCTCTAGACATCCGATTTCTATTACCATGAATCGGATTATTGATATTTTCTCTAGAATTGGATTTGTTGTGGAAGAAGAACGAGAAATAGAAGATGATTGGCATAATTTTACTGCGATGAACACGCCAGAAGATCATCCTGCCAGAGATATGCAAGATACCTACTACCTTAAGGATAGTACTTCCATGTTATTGCGTACGCATACCTCTTCTGTACAGGCAAGAGTGATGACTTCTCAAAAACCACCTATTAGAATTATTGCACCTGGTCGGGTCTATAGAAATGAAACGATCTCTGCTCGTTCTCATTGCCAATTCCACCAAGTGGAAGGTTTGTATATAGATAAAAATGTTTCTTTTGCAGATTTAAAACAAACCTTGTTTTACTTTGCACAAGAAATGTATGGAGTAGATTCAAAAATTCGTTTGCGACCTTCTTATTTTCCATTTACAGAACCTAGTGCGGAAATGGATGTCTCTTGTTTTATCTGCGATGCAAAAGGCTGTAATGTTTGTAAATACACTGGTTGGGTAGAGATTTTAGGTTGCGGAATGGTAGATCCACAGGTATTAGAAAATTGCGGTATTGATTCTAAAGAATATACAGGTTTTGCTTTTGGAATGGGGATAGAGCGACAAGCAATGATGTTGTATGATATTAATGATATTCGCTTGTTATTTGAAAATGATGTTCGCTTTTTAAAGCAATTCCAGTCGGCGATTTAAAAGTTCGTTCCGAACTATTTCGGAACTGTCAGACCAGCCCGACTGCCGTTCGGGTGGGTGTCAGACTAGCATTGGCTGACGCCAATGAAAAAATTGAACGCAGAGGCGCAGAGATGCAGAGTCAGATGTAACTCAGATGCAGCTAAGACTCTGCATCTCAGCGTCTCTGCGTTCAAAAAATACATTGGCTTTAGCCAATGTTAATTAGTTATAATTTTACTTTCAATTTATTCCTTCTTATCACTCCTACCTTATGGCTCGTTATACACACCTAGCACAAGTTCAAAAAGATATCGCTTCTGGTTTAATTACCTGTGAGCATTTAGTAGAATACTATACTGATCGTATTAAGGCTACGAAGGATTTAAATATCTATGTAGAATCTTATGAAGAAGAGGCCTTGCAACTGGCAAAAGAACTGGATGAAAAATACCAAGCAGATCCTACTTCCGTTGGCCGATTATTTGGTATGGTAGTGTCTATTAAAGATCTACTGTGTTATGAAGATCATGGAGTAACAGCAGGCTCTAAAATATTAGCAGGCTTTAAGTCGCTTTTTTCTGCAACTGGTGTTCAACGCTTATTAGACGAAGATGCCATTATTATTGGTCGGGTAAATTGTGACCAATTTGGTATGGGATCTACTAATGAAAACTCTTGCTATGGACCAACCAAAAATGGAATTGATCCAACTAAAGTACCAGGGGGATCTTCAGGCGCATCAGCGGTAGCGGTGCAAGTAGATACTTGCCTAATTTCATTAGGGACAGATACAGGAGGATCTGTTCGACAGCCAGCAGCATTTTGTGGGGTGGTTGGTTTTAAACCTTCTTATGGACGAATATCCAGATATGGCTTATTGGCCTATGGTTCTTCCTTTGATCAGATAGGGGTGTTGTCGAATTCTATAGAAGATATAGCATTAGCTTTAGAAGTGATGGCTGGCCCAGATGATTTTGATAGTACGGCAAGTAACCAACCTGTCGAAGCATATCTTCAACAATTAGATTTTAATAAAAAAGCTAAAATTGCTTACTTTCCTGCGGCAATTAATCATGATAGTTTGGATCCAGATGTCAAGCAACAGACGAAGGATTTAATGGAGCAAATGAAGGCAGCAGGGCATACGGTAGAAGGAGTAGATTTCGATTATTTAGATTATATTATTCCTGCCTATTATGTGTTGACTACAGCGGAAGCTTCTTCTAATTTATCTCGATATGATGGCGTTCGATTTGGTTATCGAAGTCCGAATGCAACGAACTTTGAAGAGACCTATACCTTATCTCGTACAGAAGGATTTGGCACAGAAGTAAAGCGACGAATTATGTTAGGAACATTCGTATTAAGTTCTGGTTACTACGATGCCTATTATTCTCAAGCGCAAAAGGTACGTCGCTTGATCCAAGATAAAACGAACGAAATTTTTAAAGAATACGACTTTATTTTAATGCCGTCTGCTCCTGGAACAGCTTGGGACATTGGTGCAGTGAATGATGATCCTGTGGCGATGTACTTAGCGGATGTTTTTACCGTTCAGGCAAACATGGCGGGCATCCCTGCCATCTCTATTCCGATTGGCACTTCTAAGGGTTTACCAATTGGGGTACAGTTAATGGCTAATAAGTTTGAGGAAGGGAAGTTGTTGGGTTTTGCTAAGCAATACGTCTAAGGAAATTTTAACCACGAATTCACTAATTTTATTTAGTTCTTTGCTAATTAGTGAATTCGTGGGTATAGATTTCCGAAGGATAGAAAAGATGTAAGCACTAATTCACGAATTAGAGCTAGTACCTTTTCAAATTAGTGAATTCGTGGTTAATTTTCATACATATTCTGCTTAAAAAACGCTAACCAATCCAAAATGCAACTTAGCCCGCTGAAAATCAAAAGCTTCCCCACGACGCTTTCCTAAGGCATAAGTAATAGCAAAAATACCAGCTTTCGTTTCAAAAGTCATACCCGCACCCACACCAATAGGTAGATCAGTAAATTGTTCAGACATCGTTTTGTTTTCCAGCCAAGCCACATCACCAAAGATATTAAAATAGCTCCGTTGCCCAATTAAATAACGATACTCTCCAGTCACTATGCCATAAGAACTAGCAAAGACAGACTGTTCATCAAAGCCTCTTAATAAATTAGCGCCACCAATTCTAAATTGCTCATTTTTTGTAATCGGATTTTGTGAAAGGATCGTAGCGGCATCTATAGCCATTTTGAATGTACCCCTTTTTTGAATCGAAAAATAGCTTGCTACTTGTAGTTGTAATTGATACTGAAAACTATTTAATTCCAACTGGTCGTATAGCGTATTAAAATCAAAATCTAGTAGGGAGGCATTGATTATATTTGCATTCCGTTTTATTTCTTTAAAACCAGCACTACCTAAAAAGGTAGCCGCCCATCCTTTTTGTGGATTTAAGCGATAGTCTAATTTTTCAATACCATACGCTACTCCAAAGGCACTATAACGGGTATCTAAGTTATCGGGTAATTGTTTACTTTGCCGTAGACTTGCTTGGTCAACCGACAATAGAGTAGTGCTAGTGTTTTTTGAAAACACTTTAAGGTAATGTTGACTTTCAAATAGATATTGAAGACCAATATCCCAGTTCAAATCTCTATAGGTAGAATCTCTTTTATATAAGCCAAATTCAAAATGAACGCCTAAAGGTGTATTCAAAAGATAAGGATACGTAGTGGCTAATTTTAACTGTTGCGTTTCGGGTCGTAGTTGCTCAAATTTAAAAAATAATTCCTCTCCTTTTCCGAATTGATTATAAAATGCAGCATCAATGTCTGCTGTGATTAATACTTTTTCTGTTTCTTGATTATTGGGTAAAACGCCAATTAAAAAGTCGAAGCGATTTGCTTGTTTAGGCTGCAAGAAAAAATGTAAATCAGCAGTATTTTCTTTAAATAAAATTGCTGGAGTACGAGTGCTTTGAAGGAAAGAGAGTTCTTGTAATTTGGCAAAAGCAGCCTCTATTTGTGTTTTATTAAAAAGTTGATTCGGACGGATACCTAAATAATTTGCTAGAAATTTAGTACTAATTAAAGTATCTCCTTCTATGTTTAATGTACCGATATGTATACTCGGTCCAGGTTTCCAAAAGATTGTTGCTTTGATCGTTGGACCATCAATTTGAATAGCATCTAGCCAAGTAGTCGCAAATGGATGTCCTGAATCAGCAGCATTATCCAAAAGACTTTGTTGTAATGTTTTTACCTGTTCATAAGAAAGTGCGGTGTTGAAATATCGATGAATATTCGGTTGGTTTTTAGGGATATTTCCATTTGTTATTTGGAAGTCATTATAGGCGTGACCGAGAGTTAGGTACGTATGGAAGATACTATCTTGTTGACGGACGCTATCTATAGAAGCAGCATAAAAGCCTTGGTTCTGGAATTCTTGTAAGAGCGTTTTTAAAGTAGTATTTAGCTCTTCTTTATTTTGTAGGCTTACTGGATAATCTATTTTTTCTAGCACCTTGGTTGCTGCTTCAGAAGTATGAAGAATTAATTGATAGCTGTGCTGGGCTATTCCTATACAAGTGTAGAATAGAAAAAGAAGAATACAGCTGCTATATCTTTTTGCCATATACTAAAAACAATTTTTGAGTGGTATTATTGTTCGACGGTAACACAACTCTCTGAGTTGTACAGATTGTGATAGTACAACTCAGAGAGTTGTGTTACCTTTGCGTTATGAAATATTTTCTTCACTTAGCATATAATGGGGCAGAATATAGAGGTTGGCAGCGACAATTACAAGTCCCAACAGTACAAGCAACTTTAGAAGATACGATATCAAAAATGCTTGGCTATAAAGTTACCTGCAAAGGATGTGGTAGAACAGATGCAGGCGTACATGCGAGCCAATTTTTTTGCCATTTTCGAGTAGAAGAACCATTTACCTATGATCCTATTTTTAGATTAAATAAAATGCTACCTTCGGATATCAGAGTGTATGATATAATAGAAGTAGCCAGAAATGCAAAAGCACAATTACAAGTAGTCGAGCGAAGCTATACTTATTATATTCATAGTGTTGAAAATCCGTTCTTAACGAATATTAGTACCTTCCATCCAATAGCCACGTTGGATATGAAAAAAATGATAGAAGCGACGGTTTTATTGCAAGGGGTAAAAGACTTTAGATTCTTTTGTAAACAACCAGACCTATATGATACGACTATTTGTAGGGTGAGTGCGATCCAATGGAAAACCCCTAATCAAAGTAGATTGGAATTCAATATTACGGCTAATCGATTCTTGAGAGCAATGATTCGTATGATAGTGTCTAATTTATTATTGGTTGGTATTGGAAAGATAAGAGTAGAGGATATCGCTAAGGCGATTAATTTGGAGCAGGCTTTACCTGTATTTGTGGCAGCACCTCCGCAAGGACTGTATTTGTCAAAAGTGCGGTATGAATATTTGGATATAGCTCCGAATCCAATTTTTTAAGGAAATCTCAAGATTAAAAATTAAGTTAATGAAACCGTCTAAAAAGCTTGTTTTGTATTATGAAAGAATACCTTTTGAATCAAGCATAAAATCAAGGTAAATTAGAACTTTGTAAATTAGTTAAGTCGGAATTTTCTTATTAAAATTCAACTTGTATATAAAGTATGAAATTTGATAAAATTCTACTAAATTTGAAGTACATTAGAATTAGTAGAACGAATATTCAATAATCTGATAATGAGTCGATTAGAAATTCCATTGAAAATTTATAGAGGTCTTCTAACCTCCATGTCAAAAGGAGTTCTTCCTATTAAGCTAAAAGCAAGGTCAGTAATTGGTACTGTTCAAGACGATCCATTTGATGTTTGGATTGGGCAAAAGTTAACTAAAATCCTCCCTAAGTATTATCAAATTTATCATTCAGGATCATTAACTACCCCAGATATTATTATAAGGAATAAGAAAACAGGCTCAATCTTAGGTCTGGAAGTCAAGAAGTTAATTCAACTCTCAAATGGAAGAGATTCTAGAGGGCTTACAATAGATTATAATAGTAGCTTGCCATGTGGATCCACAATGATAAAAATTGAAGATGAAACGATAATTATTCCTTGTTTCTATCTTTTTGCTTTATTGGATAATAAGAGTAAAAATATTCTTACATTAATATTGATGGATGGAGATTTCCTTAACTATGATTTTGATTTGCATAAAGAATCTAAGTATGCAAATACTTCAGAATACAATCATGGACCGTATGGAGAAGGATCTGTAAGGCATAGAAAAATGTATACATATCCTAACCCGTTAAACTCTAAATTAAGTTTCTTTTATCATAGGCAACTTATGATAGGAAAGAAAAGTGATTTTGAACAGATTTCTGCTACTGATTATATTACAGAAAAAGTAATCAGAGATGATGAATATGGAAATTCATTTTATTATTATTTAAAAGACGAGACGATAAAGAAAAAGAGTACTCCAGAAATGAATAGCTTGCCAATTTTAAAAGACATCTTTCTAGCCTGCAAAATGAGAAAACCAAAGCAAAGAACCGTAGCTATTCCAAACATTCCAAAACTATAAAGTAGTATGTTTAAAATAAAAGAAGGAGAAAAAACCAATTATACTTATTTAGGATTATTTTCAGGAGCTGGAGGATTAGATTTAGGCTTCGAATTAGAAGGGTTTATACATACTGAATCTAACGAAATACTTGACTATGCAGTTAAAACCCTGAAATGTAACCGACCAAATTGGGATGTTATACATAATGATGTTAGAGAATATACTCCTAGCTTTAAAAAAGGACTAGATGTATTATTAGCTGGATTTCCATGCCAAGGCTTTTCTTTAGGAGGGAATCGAGATCCAAAGGATAATAGGAATAATCTATATAAAGAGGTATTGAGAATTGCTAAAATTACAAAACCGCGGATAATTGTGATGGAAAACGTTTTAAATTTAAGAACTATGAAACATCCTGAAACAAACAAACCTTTTGCGGTGCAAATAACTGATGAGTTAAAGAATTTAGGTTATTCTACTAAATTTGATTTTTTTAGAGTTTCTGAACATGGAGTTCCACAAACAAGAAGAAGGTTTATTTTTATATCTTTTTTAGGAGAGATTCCATCTCAATTTTCTTTTCCTAAGCCTGAAAGACACACTCCGATAAAAGATTTTATATATGAATTAGGACAAGATGATACTATTGAACTTCCTAATCATAATCCAGAATGGGGTTTTAAAAGTCATGTTCATAAAGAAACACATGAGCCTCTAAGTTTAGATGAAATTGCAATTCCAATTAGATTGAGTAGAACTGCATCAGATGGTAATCCAGTAAGAAATTTTGAATCACCATTTCCCGCAATTGATACTGCAACTGTATGGGGTTGGGGTAAAGGAAATGTTATAGCTAAAAGAGTTGAAAAAGACAGAAGTTGTGATAAACAGAAGTTTATAAGAAATCCTAATTCAAAAGCTAAACTTTGGCGAATAAAAGCAAGTAAAATAAGGTCATTTACCGCTAGAGAATATGCTAGACTACAAACCTTTCCAGATGATTGGGAGTTTGTAGGAAAGAATAAAAGAGAAATACAACTTCAAATAGGGAATGCTGTTCCTGTGATATTTGCTAAAAAGATAGCTGGTTTAGTAAAACGAGAACTCGAAATAATCGATGGATATAAAAAAGCTAAAACTGAAGAAGGAGTCCAACTTAATTTGTTCTAAGTTTGAAAGACAGTTTAGAACGATGCTACTATCAATTAGTCTAACTGACCTCATTGTAGATATGCAAAATCACCAAGCTCATTATTTCAGTAAATTGCGGAGTAATTCGATTTTTTTTGAATTAAAAAAATAGAAAACAATGAGTAAGAAAAATAGTTGGCTCTATTTATTTTTCCTAGCAGCCTTTGTCAATCTATATGCAAATATATTTCCTAACCAACTACTAAGTTACATTAGTAAACCAATGCTAATGATTTCTTTAGGCTTCCATTTTTGGAATAACAGAAAGCAGAATCGATATACTAATTTAATATTAACAGGATTGTTTTTTGCTTTTTTAGGAGATACTTTTTTGATGCTGCGATTTGGTGGGACGAATGAAGAACTCTTTTTTTTATTAGGACTAGGAAGTTTTTTAATTACCCAACTATGTTACTTTATTGCTTTTTGGACCTATGCAGGGAGCAATGGTTTCTTGCGGAAAAAACCTTGGATCGTACTTCCTTTTCTGATTTATTTTGTTTGGAACACCTATAATTTATGGTATGATATGCCGACTGCATTTAGGTTGCCAGTAATGGTCTATAGTGGAGTGATTACGATGATGGCAGTTAGTTGCTTCAATTTATATAAAACGATACCAAAGATTCCTTTTCAGTATCTTTTAATAGGAGTCCTGCTTTTTGTTATCTCCGACTCCTTGATAGGCATAAGCCAGTTTAAAAAAGCAGCAATCCCTTACACAGATTTTCTGATCATGTCCACTTATATAGCCGCCCAGTATTTAATAGTGAGTGGAAGCTTGCTATTGGAAAGAGAGGATTAATCCCGATTTCTACGAGCTCGTTTATTATATTTTTCTGTTCGTTTATAGTTCTTTTCTACATTTCCAGAGATATAAGTCCAAAACTCTTTAGCAACAGGTTGAACAGAGGCGATACCTTTTTTAGCCACACCTGGAAATTCGCTAGCAAAATCATAAGTAATAGATTCTCTCTTTGTGTGTTTATCAATACCAGAAATTTTATCCACTGCCTCTATTCCTAATCCATATACGATCAGCAATAGGCAACCCATAATGAGACCACTACCTAATTGAGTTGCTAAACTAATACTGTCTTTATCGACAATACCTTCTATCCAGTTTTTTAGCATTTGAATTACAATAATGCCAAGAAAAAAGCTAACAAGAAGGCCGATAAAAAATATGATTCCTCCATCCACATTTAGTCTTGGACTTAAGAAATTGGAAATCATAGGTGCTAGATTAATGGATAGAACTAAGGCAAGAATGACTAATACACTAAGAGAAAACGTTCTAATAACGCGCTGTGAAAAGCCAAGGTAAAAACCATATCCGATGATTAATACAAAAATTATATCTATTAACATTGTTTAGGAGGTTTTTAAAATATGTTGAAACATATTTCTACATCGCGGCTCAAGTTCCTTTACCAATTAGCACTTAAGTAACGACAAAACAATAACTATATCTGCTATAGAAAATACAAAACCCTTGCCATACATTAAAATTTTTAAAATAAATAGAAAAAATAACTAATGTATATTCCTTTGATAGTAGTTTGTCTTCCCAAAGATTCCCTTAATTTGCACTATTCCTTAGACTTTACTTGGAACAAAATTGAATGAATCAAAAACAAGAAAATAGATTAGTATATAGTACACTCAGCCTATTTGCCATAGTTATGATCTACTTAGCAATTGCAACCAAAGGAACTGGGGATTGGGGGGATGCAATTTATCACTTTCTATTCGCTAAATATGCTTTTATTCATCCTGAGAATTTTTTAAATCATTGGGCTAAGCCTGTATTTGTATTATTTGCGGCGCCCATAGCCCAAGGCGGATTCGTAGCGATGAAGCTATTCAATGTCGC
>JALZWC010000471.1 GCA_023300255.1 Saprospiraceae bacterium
GGTGGCAGCACTGTGCTTCCTGACTCCTGACACCTCGCCCCTGACACCTGAGTAGTTACCCCTAATCCAACCAAAAAACACTCCCATCCAAAATCTCAATAGCTCCATCATCAGTTAGTATTCGCAGCTGATTAAAATCTTCATTGGGGAAGAATATATCGGTCATAGTGGTCATCCCACCATCCGCAAATAATTCTGCGGAGGCTACATCAAAGAAGACTTGTAGTTGAATCGTATCAGAAGGAGATAGCCTAGGAGCAACATGTATTTTATCTGCAAATACACTGGCGAAATCTTTTTTTCCAGCCTGACGACGATCACTAAAATATTCATTGGTGGCGGCATTATAACCGACTAGATATTTTTCATTTTTATTATTGGCTAATTCAATAGTTAGTTTCGTTGTATTGCCCTTAGGAATAGCTACTTTTAGGTTTAACTCTGCTACAATAGTTTTTTTAGACTTTGAGGATAGGTCAATATTTAACTCGGTTCCTTTTTGGGATTTAATGGTTTCTGAGTTTTTTCGTAAGGCCATTAATTCTTTGACAGGCTTAGAGAAAAGGCGCAATCCTGATGCCGTTTGTTTTAACAAGAGTGTTCGAGGTAGAGTAGTGGCACTTCTCCATTTTTCAGTGGGGACTACTTGTGCGTAATCCCAATTGGACATCCATCCAATAAAAATACGCCTACCGTCCGTCTCAGGTATATCGGACCAAGTGACTCCTGCATAATTATCTCGACCGTAATCTAGCCAGATTGCTTTTGCCCTTTCTGCTTTCGCTAATTCGTCTGCAAAGACAATTTGGTCTACGGTAATATGGCCCCACCCACCAGGATGTTTATCTATAATTTCTAGATGTGCTTTTTTTCCTATCCATTGTTTGACATCCCAACCTTTCCAATACAATTGTTCTCCATTATTGCCTGCGGAATTTCTGATAATTTTTCCATCTAAGACCAGATTGATAGAAGTTCTTAATAGATCATTACCACCACCTATTTTAAAATTGATGAAAGGTTGTTCAATAATGAAATCCTCAGAAATTAATTGGCCTATAGAGTTGTCGCCACCTAAATAACTATTGACAAAACCTTTTCCTTGCTGACCTTTAATCTCTAGCTGGTCGCCAAGACGGCCTTTTGCAGGTTGGTTGCCAAAAGCCGACCCTTTTGTAGTCCATTTTTTATAGCCATTTTCAAAATTATCGAAGACTTTACCATCAGGGACAACTGCTTCTTCTGTACCGAAATTCTTAGCAAATTCCTTATCTACCCTAAAAGTTGTTCCATCAAAATTTCCTACAAAATATTGAGTACCAGATCCGCCATTGTAACTACCTGGATTTAAACTTTGCAGTAAGACCCATTTTTTTTCACCTGTTTCTTTTACCGTCATCGGGAATATATCGGGACATTCCCATACGCCAGCATGCGTACCCCATTCCTTACCGAAATCACTTAAATGTTGCCATTCTTTTAAATTCTGAGAACCATAAAATTTTACATGATCCCAAGCGGCAAATACCATTACCCATTGATTGGAATCTTTATCCCAAATAACTTTTGGGTCTCTAAAGTCTCGGATACCTGGGTTTGGTAAGACAGGGTTGCCTGCATATTTTGTCCATGTTCGCCCTCGGTCATTACTATAGGCCATGCCTTGATATTGGAAGGTATTTGTTCCTGCTTTTTCTCCAACTGGGTCATGATATGTAAATATGGCGATCATTGGAGGTTTGGAGTCCTTACCAAAACCACTAGTATTATTCCAATCTATAACGGCACTTCCAGAAAAGATATAGCCTAGAGAATCAGGATATAGGCCAATAGGTAAATGTTCCCATGCTACTAAATTTGTACTAACGGCATGTCCCCAATGCATTGGTCCCCATACGGTACTATCTGGATAGTATTGATAAAAAAGATGATATTCTCCATCATAGTATACCATCCCATTTGGATCATTCATCCACTTTTCTTTTGGTGTAAAATGGAAGTGTGGTCTATGTTGTTCTAAAAGAATATTTTCCTGTGTTATCATAGCTTCATCTGTAGAGGAAGTCTTATTTGATTGACAAGCAAAAGTTAGAACTAGACAAAGCCCGCAACCAATAAAAGATAAATATTTAGTCATTTGTTGAAGTTGAAATGATTAGTGAAGGAAATTAGTTCATCCGATTACTTCCACAGGCTGAATGCAAATAACAACAGTTTCAAAATTTGAACAGTCTAATTAGTTGAAATAGGGCGAACGAAAGGCTAATATCGTAATATATTACGAGATTATTTCATATACGTTCCTAAACGAATAGCGGTAAAGAATTTCAAAGTGCCTCGTATAGAAGTTCTTCTATTTTTTCTATCTTACTACACAATTCTGACAGATATTCTTTACAATTATCAGATATTTGCCCTCCAAAATCTAATAGATGGTCAACAAAGAGAAAATAACTACTTTTTTTAAAAGCTTACAGGATAATATTTGCCAGCAACTAGAGGAGGCAGATGGGCTAGGAAAATTCCGAGAAGACAAATGGACTAGACCTGGCGGTGGTGGCGGTCGCTCAAGAGTAATAGAGGGGCAATTGATTGAAAAAGGGGGCGTGAATTTTTCCGCTGTAGAAGGAGACCTGCCAGAGAAAATAAGCGCTGCATTAGGCTTGCCTGCGTCTAAATTCTTTGCTACAGGTGTTTCCATAGTATTGCATCCGATCAATCCAATGGTTCCGATCATTCATATGAATGTGCGCTATTTTGAGACGGTGGCAGAAGAAGGGAGTACTTGGTGGTTTGGAGGAGGGATAGATTTGACACCCCATTATGTATTTAAGGAAGATGCGCAGTTTTTTCATCAATCCTTAAAGAAAGTATGTGATGCTCACCATGCTGCTTATCATCCTAAATTCAAACAATGGGCAGATGATTACTTTTATATCAAACATCGAAAAGAAACTAGAGGCATTGGCGGTATCTTCTTTGATCGTTTAGGAGAAGAAGAAGGGATCACTAAAGCAGATAGATTTGATTTTGTACAAGCGGTAGGCAATTCCTTCTGTCCAATTTATTTACAATTAGTAGCTAATAATCAAACCAAACCATATACAGAACAACACCAAGAATGGCAATTTATGAGGAGAGGACGCTATGTAGAGTTTAACCTAGTTTGGGATAGAGGCACTAAGTTTGGCCTAGATACAGATGGACGTACAGAATCCATCTTAATGAGTATGCCGCCGAGAGCGAATTGGGTTTATAACCATCAAGTAGAGGCAGGTAGTGCGGAAGCGGAGACACAAGCTTTATTAACAAAAGGAATAGACTGGGCTTGAAGTAAGTAATAATTATACAAATAGCTTTCTTATATAGCCAAATAAATAATGGGCTTGGCGACAAAAGCCGCCAAGCCCACTATAAAATATTAATTGAGAAATAAAAGTAGATCATTAAGAATCGATCGTCAACGTCTCACTACTTATTACCTCTTACTTTATACTTATTACTTAACTAAACATATTTCTTAATCTCACCAGATTTCACTCTAGCCATATAATCCTTCAAGTCTTTTCTTATTTCAGGCGCCAAAAAGTATAAACCTAATACGTTAGGAAAACACATGGCAAATATCATGGCATCACCAAATCCAAATACACTTTGTGCAGAGATCGCAGAACCAATGATGACAAAGAAACAGAATATTATCTTATAAAGATTCTCTGATTTCTTAGAATCTCCGAATAGATACGTCCAAGCTTTAAGGCCATAATAAGACCAAGAAATCATGGTAGATAAGGCAAAAAGAATGACGGCAAAAGATAAAACGATAGGAGAGCCAGGGATAACGGACGCAAAAGATTTAGAGGTTAAAGCAATAGCGGCATCATTAGTTACGCCTGGTACTAATTCTGTTGGCGCATTTCCAGTAATAATAATGACCAATGCGGTCATTGTACAAATAACCACCGTATCAATAAAAGGCTCTAATAAGGCAACGATACCTTCACTAACTGGTTCATCCGTTTTTGCAGCCGAGTGTGCAATAGAAGCAGAACCGATACCCGCCTCATTCGAGAAAGCAGCTCTTCTAAACCCTTGAATTAGAACACCAACCGTTCCACCAAAAGCAGCATTCTTAGAAAACGCCCCTTCAAAGATTTGACCAAATGCAGCTGGAATATCTCCAATGTGATAACCCAAAACGATTAATGCACCAAGGACATATAGCCCTACCATAAATGGAACAATCTTCTCGGTTACTTTACCAATACTCTTGATACCACCTAGTATGACCAAGCCAACTAATATAGCCATCATTACACCAAAAATCCAACCGTTACTATAAAAGACACTTTCTGTACCACCTGTAACTGCTGCTAGCTGTTGAGTCGCTTGATTGATCTGTACCATATTTCCACCACCCAATGAGCCGCCTATACAAGCTATGGCAAACATAACACCTAATACCTTCCCTAAACCACCAAAACCTTTGTTTGCTAAGCCTTCACTTAGATAGTACATAGGTCCACCAGATACAGACCCATCTGCTGCTGTTTTTCTATATTTTAAGCCTAAAGTACATTCTACAAATTTGGAAGACATCCCAAATAATCCTGCAATAATCATCCAAAAAGTGGCACCAGCTCCTCCTAA
>JALZWC010000472.1 GCA_023300255.1 Saprospiraceae bacterium
AGAGACGCGGAGATGCAGAGTTTCGAGACTGTAACAACTTAACGCTCGAAACTCTGCATCTCCGCGTCTCTGCGTTCAAATTTTTAATTGGCGCAAGCCAATACTTACTCTTATATTCAAAAAGAAACCCAACGCCTATTCAAAAAAAATTACACTTAAATAATGGATCAAGAAAAATATATCTCTTTATTGCACAAGCAACAGCAAGGCACTATTGATACGATAGAGCAATCTATATTGGATCATTGGTTGCAACAAGCAGAGATTAACAGAGTCTTGTCGCAAAAAATTAAAGAGGATTGGGAATTAACAGAGGCGTATGAACCTCCTGTTTCTTTTGATTTAGAGGAAGAATTCACCGCCTTACAGCAACGAATTCAAGCAGACGAAGTAATCACTCCTAAACATACGATAGCAAAGGTAGTTCCAATGAATCGTAGCCGTAGTTGGTTATCTTGGGCAGCAGCTATTGCTTTATTGATAGGTGTAGGTACTTGGTTTTTAAATAATCCATCTAGTAATATTCCCCTATTAACTGCGAATACAGATCCTAGTGAAAAAAAGGAAATACTATTGACAGATGGCACTAAAGTCTGGTTGAATGAAAATAGTAGATTGACCTATCCAACCTCTTTTGATAAGGAACAAAGAGTGGTGCAATTGGAAGGAGAAGCATTCTTCGATGTTAGCAAAGATGCTTCTAAAGCGTTTATTATTGAAACTACCTCTTCTAAGATTAAAGTGTTAGGCACCTCTTTCAATGTTAGAGCAATAAAAAAGGAAAGTCAAACAGAAGTTGTTGTCCAAACAGGAAAAGTGCAATTAAGCAGTTTGAGCAATGGAGAATCCGTTTTATTAGTTGCTAATGAAAAAGGGATTCATCAGCATCGCACGAATGCTGTTCAAAAACTAGCAGAGCAGGATATGAATGAATTGGCTTGGAAAAGTCAAGTCTTGTTATTCAAAGGGACGCCTATTCCAGAAGTACTTGATAATTTAGAACGATTGTTTGATGTAAGAATCGTTGCTAATTCTTCTTCGCTTAGTAAATGTCGGGTTACAGGGCGTTTTCCAAATCCTGTTGTTGATGTATTATTGAAAACGATTTGTAAGGATTTTGATATTCGTTTAAAAGCAGTTAGCGATAAAGAATATGAGTTGATTGGTGGAAATTGTGAGTAAAGATATTATTTCTTAAACCTGCTAGCGCAAGGTTGTGCCTTGTGTTTATTATCCAAAAGGCTTTGCCTTTATAACTATTCAGCATTGGCTAAAGCCAATGTCAATTTTTAAACGCAGAGATGCAGAGTTTTCTATTTTTTCTGCAAAAAAAAATTGCTAACGCAAGGCTGTGTCCATACCCGTTAGGCTATCCGAAAAGCCCAATGATTACCAGTTAATTATAGAGCGAAGGTAGATGGCAGAAATTTTCAAAATGGCTGTCATCTTTCCCTGAAACCCAGATGACAGCCACTTTCTAAGTTTCTGCCATCAACAAGTCTAACGGGTATGAGCACAACCCTACGCCAGCGATTCCCACAACACAATCGCATTACTGATAACACCTAAAACCATGCGCACTGTTATATGCTTATTCTTTACGCTCCTTCCTTTCTATTTATCTAGCCAAACGCTGTTAGATACTAAATTAGATATTCGCCTCAATAATATTTCTATAGAAGATGCCCTACTCCACTTAAGCGAAAAAGCTAATTGCAGCATCTCTTTCAACAGTAATAATTTCAGTAATGACCAAAAGATAAGTTTGCAAGTTAACAATCAATCGCTAAAATATATTTTAGAAAAATGCTTACATAATAGTGGTTATACCTTCCAAGTAATTGATAATACGATTTCTTTAAAAACCTTACCACCACCGATCTATACCATTAGTGGTTTTGTAGAAGACAGTCTTTCTGGAGAACGATTAATAGCAGCGACCATTGTTGACTTAGGTTCAGGAAGAGGCACGACTACGAATGAATATGGGTTTTATAGTCTCTCCATTCCTAAAGGAAAAGCACAAATAAATTATTCCTACCTAGGATTTACATCTAAAGATTATGAACTAGTCATAGGCAAAGATCTTCACTTCAGCATCGGCTTGAATGCGTCGATTACTTTAGGTGCTGTCATTGTTACTGATTCTAAAATACTACCGCAATCGTCTATAGATGTGGCGACTACGCCTAATTTTAAATCCAAAGAAATCAACAAAATTCCTGCTATAGCAGGAGAAGTAGATGTCTTAAGATACTTCCAAACATTAGCAGGTGTCCAATCAGGTTCAGAGGGCGTAGCAGGGATGCATGTCCGTGGCGGAAATGCCGATCAGAATCTAATTTTATTAGATGGCGTACCCGTTTATAATCCTACTCACTCTTTAGGTCTGTTTTCAATTTTTAATACACATACGATTAAAAGTGCCCAGCTGTACAAGGGGGCTTTACCAGCACAATATGGTGGACGTTTATCCTCTGTAATAGATATAAGAACAAGAGAAGGGGATACTAAAGCCTTTCATGGCGGGCTCAATATAGGCTTATTAGCAACTAGCTTATATGCAGAAGGGCCAATTTTAAAAGACAAAACATCTTTCTTAATTTCTGCTAGGCGTACGCATGTTGATCCTATTATTAAAGAGATATTAGGAAATGATTCTGGTGGCTATTATTTCTATGATACTAACTTTAAACTGAATCATAAATTTTCGGATAAAGATAGAATCTATTTTAGTTTTTATAAAGGAGGAGATAATTTTCAGCAAGAATCAGTATCTGTCTTTCAGGACGAAACATGTTTAGATTCAGAAACATGTCAACCTGACTATATTCAAAATGATTTTCTAAACTATAATTGGGGAAATACTATTTTCTCCTTAAGATGGAATCATCTCTGGAGTAATCAATTTTTCTCTAATACTACGATTACCTACAGTCAATTTAATTTTACCAATGATTATGGAGTAGAAGAATTTTTCCCCTTACCTGAAATTATAGAAATAGATGAATCAGAGATTCCAGATTTAGAAGAAGATCTTGAGTTATCTCAAGTTTCGTTATTTCGTTTTAGCTCAAGGATTTATGATGGCGGCATAAAAACTGATTTCAATTATTTACCCAGCAGTCAACATCATTTCAAATTTGGTGGAGGATTGTTAGTACGTGAATTTAGGCCCTCCTTAGTCTCCGATCAATTTGAAGTAGAAGGGTATGATTTTGAGAAAAAAGATTTTGAAGAATTCAATACACTTCTTGATCCAACTTATTATGCTACAGAATTAAATTTTTATGGAGAAGATGAGTTTAAAATCAATAATCAATTAACAGCTAAACTAGGCGTACATAGTGTATTATTCATAGCTCCAAATAAAATATACCCTTCTCTACAACCTCGATTATCTTTTAGCTATCAAATCAATGATCAAATTCGATTAAAGAGCTCTTTAGGAAAGATGACTCAATTTCTGCATGTATTACGATCTACCAGTACCGGTATTCCAAATGATCTTTGGGTCCCTTCTATTAAACAAGTTAAACCACAAAGTGCTTGGCAAGCAGATATAGCTATTCACTACAAATTATCCAAGCACTTTAATTGGAGCGTAGCAGGTTATTATAAGTACATGAATAACTTAATTACTTATAGAGAAGATACCAATTTCCTATTAGAAGCAGAGCAACAACAATTTGATTGGGAAAATGAAGTGGCGGTAGGAAAAGGTTGGAGTTATGGTTTAGAAACAAGTCTAACAAAAACAAAAGGAAAAACTACAGGATGGATTAATTATAACTTGGCTTGGTCTGATCGGCAATATCAAGGCATCAATAACAATCAACGATTTCCTTTCCGCTACAATCGAAAACACGATTTAAAGATTGGCCTAAGTCAACAATTTACTAGGGTTTTCAATTTATTCGCAACCTGGAAATATGGCAGTGGTCAATGGACAACCGTTCAAGATATTAATGCCGAAACAGAAGATTCGCTTGATCCTATTCTACAACCCTTCCCACTTGACCCTACCGCTCCTGTTAATAGTTATCAATTAAAACCATTCCATCGTTTAGATGTCAATGCTAATTTTAATTGGTCCAGACGACGAATAAAACATCAGTTATCTATCGGCGTGTATAATGCTTATGGTCGTACTAACACCATCTTCGCTGCTACAGAAAATGGGGTCGCTAATAGTTTAGAGGAGGTTGGTTTTCCGCTTATTTTGCCTACTTTTCGATATGGGGTGGAGTTTTAGAAAAGATGTTGTATCAGGTTAATATTTATAAGTAATTTATAATATAACAAATAGATTAGTGAAGTAATAAGTATTACACTACTGGACATTTTAAAGAGTAGAGAACCGAGAGCAGAGAATAGAGACGGTTTTCGTTTAAAAATTAACGAAATTTCGTTGTTTCTTAAAC
>JALZWC010000473.1 GCA_023300255.1 Saprospiraceae bacterium
TTCATCGCTGAAGAAAGTAATACAGGAGATGTGGCATTTATTTTTCATGTAGGTGGAGAGGAAGGTAGCTTGTATATTGATAATGTTCATTTTGCAGAAGCTTGTGGTACAGAAATATGCGACAATAATATTGATGATGATCATGATGGATTAATAGACGCAGAAGATCCTGATTGTTCTTTATCAAATATTTGTGCTTCTACTGGCACAAACTTATTTCATAATCCTAGTTTTGAAGAAGGTAATTGGACAGGATCAGAAACATTCCTTCCAGGAGTAAGTGCTACTCCAAGTAGTCAAATTTCGGATTGGAGTGTTGGTAGTTCTATTTGGGTAGAAACGACAAAAGCTACAGAAGGAAACAAAGTGCTCTATCTAAATAGTGAAGATCCAGACCAAACGGTATGTATAGATCAAAAATACAATCTCGGTTATAGTCAAATATTGAATGATTGTGACACTTACCAAATCTGTTTTGATTGGGCTTCTTTTAACAGAGACTATCCAGATGGTCGTACTGCTATATCACAACCTGCGATAGATGTTCTTTACCTAGATTCAAATGATGAAAATATTCGTTTCGCAAGTCTTCCGCTTGGAAAAGCTGTTGCTAATCAAGATTGGGACAATTTAGATTGGTCTAGTATCTCTGTTAATTTTCAATTAAAAGGTAGCTTAACGCCTCCTCCTAATGCGACAAAGATCACTGTATTTATTTCAGAATTTTCAGGCAAGGCAAATGGTTTAATATTTGATAACGTTAAGTTATCTGTTACACAAGATATAGATTGTCCATTACCTCCTTCCTCTTGTGATTTCACAGCGGACGCAGGATTAGATGAAAATAACTGTGCTAAAATAGGTGTGACTCTTACAGCTACTTATAATTCTTCCAACACTGGAGGAACTTATACTTACTTATGGGATACAGGTGAAACCACTCCTTCTATTAATGTAAATCCAATTACTACGACTACTTATACGGTAGCAGTATCAGATGGTACTTGTACTTCTTATGACCAAGTACTAGTCGATATGAATGATTGCATGGAAATATGTGATAATGGAATTGATGATGATGGAAATGGACAGACAGATTGTGAGGATGATGCTTGTAGTAAACCAGTAGTTATTGATGCAACTTTAGCCAATCCTAGTAACTGCCCAGACTTAGATAATGGATCAATTACTATTGATGCAACTGGAAGTAGCTTAGAATATAGCATAGATGGTGGTACGACTTATCAAGCTAGCAATGTATTCACCAACTTGGAAGACGGTATATATACTATTCAAGCAAGAAATACAGTATCTGGTTGTGTCACGAGTTATAGTGGTTCTAAATCTACCACACTTTTAGATCCTATTTGTCCAGAAATATGCGATAATGGAATTGACGATGATGGAGATGGACAAATTGATAGTGATGACCCTGATTGTGATTGTGTCAATGAATTAAAAAATCTTGCACTTGGAAAAACAACTACGCAGTCTAGTAATTTCAATAATACTTTTATTCCTAGTAAAGCTACCAATACTAATGTGGACGATTTTACGCACACCCAAAATGAGCAACATGCTTGGTGGGAAATAGATTTGGGAGGCATCAAAAATATTAAAAATATCAGAATATGGAATCGGGCTAACTGTTGTCAAACTAGATTGTCTAATTTCCATGTATTTGTATCTGATACACCTTTTACTAGTACCACGCCAGCTGCTACAATCGCACAAACTGGTGTATGGAGTGAATTTACCGAAGATTATCCAGTTCTACATCATGTTGTTTCTCCATACAGAACAGGAAGATATGTACGAATACAATTGGATGGCACTAATCCTTTGAGTCTCGCAGAGGTAGAAATCATTGGTTGTGAAGCAGAAGTTTGTGATAATGGAATAGACGACGATGGCGATGGCCAAACAGATTGTGCAGATGGAGATTGTGGTACGCCTTCTATAGACTCTGTTGTACCTACAACACCTGATTGCGTAACATTAGACGATGCATCAATTACCGTTAATGCAACAGGAGCCAATTTAGAATATAGTATCGATAATGGTACTACTTTCCAAACTAGTAATGAATTCTTAAATCTAGGATTAGGTACCTATAAAGTTGTTGTCCGAAATAGTACGACCCAATGTGATATAAGCTACGATAACAATCCAGTAATTATTGATCAAACACATTGTCCAGAAATTTGTGATAACAATATTGATGATGATGGTGATGGGGAAATTGATTGTAATGATGGAGATTGTGGTAAAGCAGTAATTACTTCTGTAACGCCTTCTAATCCAAACAACTGTCCTGACTTAAATAATGGTACAATCACGATTGTAGCAACAGGAGACAATTTAGAATATAGTATAGACAACGGAAATACCTATCAAAGTAGTAATCAATTCAACAATTTAGTAAAAGGTACTTATAGTATAAGAGTCCAAAATACGATAACGGGTTGTTTAGCAACCTCTTCCACTACCCTATCTGATTCTTCTTGTGATGAAGATTGTACAGATGGAATAGATAATAATGGTGATGGACAAATAGATTGCGAAGACGATGCTTGTGGCAAACCAGCAATAATAGAAGTTGTACCAGAAAATCCAGACAATTGTCCAGTATTAGATAATGGTCAAATTACAATTATTGCCTCTGGTGCAAACCTGAAGTATAGTATAGACAATGGAGTAACTTTCCAAAATGCTAGAATTTTCGCCAACTTAACAGATGGCGCTTATAGCATAATGGTGAGAAACACAACAACTGGCTGTGAAGTAACACATACTGCCACGATCAATTTAAGCGATCCAGTCTGTGTAGAAATTTGTGATAATGATCATGATGATGACGGAGATGGATTAATTGATTGCTTAGATGGTGATTGTGGCCAACCAACTATTACGGATGTTAATCCAAGCAATCCAGATAATTGTCCAGTCTTGGATAATGGTCAAATTGTTATTACCGCTACAGGTCCAAATTTAGAATACAGTATTGATGATGGAACTACGTTCCATCCTACGGATACTTTTAAAAATCTACTAGCAGGTATTTATCATATCCATATACGGAATAGTATTTCTGGTTGCTCAGAAGTCTACCCTAATAATCCAGTAACGTTAAGCGCACCAACTTGCGAAGAAATTTGTGATAATGGCATAGATGATGATGGCAATGGATTAATTGATTTCCAAGAAAGACAATGTAGACAAAGAATGCCAAGAATTTTCCTACCAATTAATAATTGGTTATGTGAAGGAAGTAATTATATTTTTGAAGTAGAATCAGCTTTACCTGGATTTACCTATGATTGGAATTTCGGACCCTATTCTTCTATAGCAACTGCTACGGGAATTGGACCACATACTATTCAATTTGATCCACCAACAGGAACAGAGGCTATCTTTCCAGAAGTATATTTCACGGCTATCGCTCCTAATTATGAAATAAGAGATACTTATAATTTCCAAATACGTCCTGAGATTGTAATCACCAAGATTGATTCTAATAATCCAAGTGATTGTGGAGAAAATGATGGTAGTATTAATTTAGATATCCAAAAGCAATCAGACGCTTGTATAGAAATTAGTTTTGATGGAGGAAATGTTTGGGTACAAGAAAATAAAGTTCAATTTGAACAATTAAGATCTGGTAATTATAATATTGTTGCTAGGTATTGTGATGAGCCATGTGGAACAGTTAGCAATATTGTTACCTTGACTAATCCAGGCACTTCTACTATTCTAGGAAACGATGATTTTACAGATCTTTGTCCAGGACAAATTTATGCAAATACAGTAATTAGTAATGATATCATACAAAATAGATCTGCTAGTTATAGCATTGCTTCACCAGCTTCACAAGGAACAGTTACAATGGAATCAGATGGTTCTTTTGAGTATATTGTAGCAGACTCCCTATTTTGTGGTATTGACCAATTCAGCTATAGTGTTTGTAATCCAAGCAATACATGTTGTACTACTGCATTTGTCACTTTATACTTAACAGATACAACTGACCCGACACTAGAAAATGTACCAGCAGATATTACAATAGGTTGTGATGAAGAAGTTCCATTACCTCCGTTTATCACTGCGTACGATAATTGTCCAGCTATTTCTATAGACAAGGAGGAAGTAAGTACACAAGGTTTAAATGGATGTGCTTTACATAGCTATACGATCACCCGATCATGGACAGCTACAGATGTATGTGGTAATAGTACAACGGATGAACAAGTGATCTCTATTGAAGATGCGATTGCACCAGATATTTTCAGAATATACACTTTACCAAATGGCAAAAAAATGGTAGCAGGAGTAATGGAAAATGTTTCTGAAAGTTGGAAAACAGTATCTTTCCCAATTCAATTTTCACAAGCACCATTAGTGTTCACACAAGTGGTCTCTAATAAAGATACCGCATCGGTGACTTCAAGAATTAGAAATATTTCTGCGAATCAATTTGAATTAAAAATACAACAAGAAGAAGGTGCTACTGATCCGCATTTCAGAGAAACGGTTTCTTGGATTGCAATGGAAGCAGGAGCTCAAACAGAAGGTTATTTATTAGATGCTAATACAATAGATGTTTCAGATGCTATAGCTACTGTCAATTTTACTAATGCATTTAATAATGCGCCTGCATGCTTTATGAGTATGCAAACGATTAACGAAGTAGATCCTGGAGCTCCTAGGTTAAAGAACTTAGGAACCAGCTCTGTACAAGTCAATATTCAAGAAGAAAATTCTGCTGATACAGAATCAGTGCATACTCCTGAAACAATGGCTTACTTAGCATTAGAACAAGTAGGAAACATCAAGAATAGTGTAGGAGATATTATAGGAGAAGTAGGAACAAGAGAGATCAATCATGAATGGACTAGAGTCATGACCGAGAATACTTACTATAATCCAGTAATTATTACGCAGACAACTACTAATAATGGTGCACAGCCAATATTATCAAGAGTCCGTATGGATCGTTCTGGAAGTTTTGATCTACGGCTACAAGAATGGGATTATTTAGATGGATCACATGCTCTAGAAACTGTCCACTATATCATTATTGAAGGGAGTATTCCATTAAATGCAAGCAAATATTGTGAATATGGAACGGATAGTTTAGAGTTAGGGGTAGATATGATTGCAGTCGATAATTGTGATCCTAGCGTAAAAATTCAATACGCAGAAAGCAAAGCTATAGCTGGCGCTAATAACCACACAATCCGAACTTGGTTTGCAGAAGATGCTTGTGGAAATAATACCGTATACAGTCAAGTAATTAATTGTCAAGGTATCTCTCTTCGTATGAAAGCTTACTTACAAGGAGCTTTGGTTAATAATGGTACAACTGGCTTAATGCGAGATGACCTAAGAACAAAGGGATTGATTCCAACAACAGAACCCTACACCGATTCAGAAGGTTTTACACATGTTGGCACTGGTGGTGGAGAAACGGTAAGTGCTGAAATACTTGCGCAAACAGGAAATGATGCGATCGTAGATTGGGTCTTTGTAGAAGTAAAAGATGGTAATAATAACGAAAATGTTTTAGTGACTTGTTCTGCTTTATTACAGCGAGATGGAGATGTCGTAACTACCGAAGGGGAGCCTATCATTAGTTTTTATAACTTAGCTCATGGAGACTATTATATCAAATTAAGACATAGAAATCACTTGGGAGCAGAAACGGCTTATCCTTATACTTTTACAGCGAACAATACACCATTCATTGATTTTAGTGATGGGTTCACTCCTGTAAGAGGAAATACACCTAGAGTAGAAATTGACGATAAATTAGCTTCTTGGAGTGGAGATTTAAATGGCGATGATTTGACTGTTTTCCAAGGACCTAATAATGATATCTTCTACATGTTTTTGCAAATCTTATTAGATGAGCAAAACGGAGAAAAATTAAGTAATTTCATTAGTTCAGGATATACGACAAGGGACTTTAATATGGACGGTACCGTAATCTTCCAAGGGCCTAATAATGATCGATCGATCCTTCTTTGGAATACCGTTTATAATCACCCAGATAACGAGCAGAATCAATCTAACTTTGTAGTCACTACTGCAGAAATAGTCACACAAGCTAATTATGATGATTGCGCTAGAGACAATACACAAAGTTTCTGTGATTTTGATAACGATGGCAAATTAAATGGCTCGGATCCAGACGATGATAATGATGGCGTTGCAGATGGTAATGATATCAATCCTTATGATAAAAATAGCGATACAGATGGAGACGGTATCTCCGATGATATAGAAACAGGACAAGATGGTACCTACCAATCTGGTATTGATACAGATCCATTAAGTCCTTGTGATCCACATCAAGATAACGGTGTATGTATAGGAATAGATATGGATGGAGATAGTCTATATTTTAACTATCCAGTGAACCATGCTAAATATGATCGTAACGATCAAAATGCATGCGAACCTAATGGGGATGCTGCACAGTGTAGTTGCCCAGATGAAGATGGTGATGGCTATATTTTTGTTTGTAGTGGAGATGCCAATACAGGCAGTACAATCCGAATACCCGTAGAAGATTGGTTAGCACAACAAGCTATCGGTACAGTCTGTGGCCCTTGTCAAGGCAATACAGTTACTAGCTGTGAGGAAGGTGTTCAATTAATAGGTAGTACTTATACAGCAGTAAAAGGAGCTAACAATCATCCTGAAATATTAAACTTCAATATTCCTAAAGGAGAAAATCGAACGCTGGTAATTATTGCAGATTTTGAAAGAGAACACTGTATCAATTCAACGAATTGTAATCCAATTACGAATCCAAATGGAGAAGGATTGAGAGATAACTTTGCTTTCAAGAATACTAATAATGGTACACCATTTATCAGTATACAATTAACGGGTACAGCTGGAAGTGTTTCTCTTAACAGTTCCGTCGATCCTTCTTTGAAACGAAATATATTGAAGTATAATTCAACGAATGGAACTCCAGAAAAAGCCTTTCACTCTAGAGAATTATATATGCTAACAGTGGAAGAAGCATCTTTTGATGCATTACTAGGTAATGTTAACTCTGGTGCAATCACTATTAAACTACCAGGTGTCGCTCTTTCTCAAGATGTTGCTGATGAAGCTATACTTTTCGCCTATGTCTTTGAAAACGTAGCACAAGAAATAGATGCTATTAGTCTATTCAAAGGAAACTTAGGAGATGATAATGTAACAGGTGATTTTACTTTATCGTTAAATGACTTTGGTAATGGAACACCTACCAATAAAGCCGAAGATGGCCTATTAGTTATTGGTTTAAATTCTATAGAGGATGCAGGGTTCAATACACTAGAAGGATTTACAGAATTAGATGCAGTATCTATCCAAAATAAAAAAGGAAATTTCACTCAAAGCAATGAAGGAGATGGTATAAGTACCTCTGTTCAATTTAGGAATGGACTTGTTTTAGAACCGCTTCAATTACAATCAACTGGATCTGATTCTAGTCCTTCTATCGGAGGAGCAGGTCTTGTATTTGGTATTCGCTCTTGTTATGATAATTCATTGAATACACCTGCTTTAATTGATAATGATGGAGATGGATTTTATGCAAATGCGAATCCATATGATGCGCAAGATGATAATGCTTGTTACCCTGAAGTAAGTGCCCTTTGTGTTGGAGAAGATAATGACGGAGATGGCGTATATGGTAATTATCCAGTAACAAGTAATCTATACGATGTTGAAGATACAAATCCATGTGTCCCTTTTGAACATCTTTTCGTATGCGCGCCAATAGACCAAGATAATGATGGCTATTATGGCAATGCCGATCCTAGTGATGCTAGTTTTGATACAGACGATAATAATAGTTGTATCCCAGAAGTGGGTACAAGTTGTGTTGGTATAGATAGTGATAATGACGGAACTTATGGAAACTATCCAGCTACACATCCTAACCATGATGTAAAGGATACGGACCCATGTGTTCCAAATGAAGGTATCTTTGCTTGTAATCCATTAGATAATGATGCAGATGGTTATTATGCAAATGTTGATTCAGGCGATCCTTTATATGATACAGACGATAATAATCCATGTACGCCTGTTGTATCTAGTAATTGTATTGGAATAGATGAAGACAGCGATAATTACTTTGAAAATTATCCATCAACGCATAGCCAATATGATCCAGATGATACGTACGAGTGTAGTCCAGATCCAAGTATCTGTAATAATGCAGATGATGATGGAGATGGTATTGCAGCTATTAATGATCCTAATGATAATGATCCTTGTGATCCTATACCAGGTAACGCAAATTGTATAGCAATAGATAATGACTTTGATGGATATTATGCGAACTACCCTACTGATCATAATCTATATGATCCAAATGATAATGATGATTGTACCCCTAGTAGTTCCGCGTGTGCTTCTTGTACCACTTTCTACAGCTTTGCGAAGATTTGTATAAATGCTGGCACAGCTAATGAGGAAACGATCACCACTAATAATCCTGATTATTATACGAGTGATAACCAAAATGCATATTGTGGCCCTTGTGCAGATTATTCAACGATAAGTGATGGTAGTTGGGACGATACGAATATATGGAAAAATGGAAATATACCTCCATATATTTTAAATGGAGAGAATGTGATCATCAGACATATTGTGACGGCTCATCAAGAGGTAAAAATTCAAAGTGAGGCTAACTTATATATTAGAGCAGGTAATTTACATGTAAAGGACAACTCTATGTTCCTATTTGGTGGAACCCTTTCTGCCTTAGAATCAGAAATAACGGTAGATCAATCTTTCATAATTGATCAAGCAGAATCATTTGTCTTATTACGAGATGGACTATTAAATATAGGCCAAGGATATAATAATAATGGTGGATCAACAGTATACTATGAGAACATGTGTGTTGAGCTTTCCAATGGAAATTATGTATCTAATTATAATCTAGAAGTCATGGAAAGTACTTACTTGACAATCGCTAATGGCAATTTAGAATACACTGGTAATACTGGATTGTTTACTATCAAGGCCTTTGCTGTAGGAAATTCAAGATTTGATATTAGCGGAGATTTCAAAAATGCAGGAAAGCTAACTTTCCTACCAGGTCAAGACGATATAATTGCCCTAAAAGTAGGAGGAAATGTAGAAAATTCAGGAACGTGGAATTGTTACATTGAGCAAGCATATTGTATAGGTGGTAGTAATGGAATCCCTGCCGGTGAATTACAAGTAGCAGAGAATTGTAATACTATCGATAATTTCTTCCTAGGTTGTAATACACAAGGTAGTTCAGAAATTTGTGGTAACGGTTTGGATGATGATGGCAATGGTTTAATAGATTGTGACGATGGAGCATGTGAAAATATCTTTACGAATGGTTCTTTCAATTTCAAACCTTTTACACAAGATAATAGTGGTACTTGGCTTACAGATACAGACCACATTAATACACTAACAGGAACAGCTATTTGTCTAGGTTGGCAGCCAGCACCGGCACCTGATAATACGACCATAAAATGGTTAAATGAATCAGGTAGTGTTGTTAGCACCAATCATGATTTATGCTTTGATAATATTGATCTTGACGATACAGGCACTTATACCTTAAGACTTACTTCCGCTACTGGTTGTATATTTACGAAGGACTTCACCGTAACGGTAACAGCCAGTGACAATACCTGTATTGACGACGATAATGATGGACTGATTACCGTTTGTAAAAGGAATAATGAAACGGAAATAGGTACGACTCAAGAAATTCCAGTAGCAGACTGGCATTCGACCAAGCAACCTAACGATTATTGTGGCCCTTGTGCAAGCTATAGAAGCATCAAGCATGGCGATTGGGATAGTAATAGTACTTGGGAAAACGGTAATAAACCTCCTTATACCATCTCTGGACAAAATGTGAGAATTACGCATAGTGTTGCCGTATCTAGTGCGGTAAATATTATTGTTGACAATGGTGGATATTTAACCATTGAAGGTGGTGCATTAAATTTACAATCAGATCAATCGGATCTAAATATTAGAGACGGGGTAGTTAATTCAATCAATTCTTATATCTTAATAGGAGATGATTTAAAAACTAATAATAGTACCTCTAAAATGATTGTTGTTGGTGGCACCTTAGAAGTTAAGAAAAGGATAAATCACAAGAGAGGTCTGATTATGATAGATAATTCACAATTATTAGTAGCCGATGGATTAGATTTAACTCGTAGTACAAGTGATGATTATGATAAGGCCATTTATATGTATGATGATAATGCCTACTTCATAGTTAGGCAGTCTACTTTAAAAGTTTATCATACTGTTTTCTTAAAAGAAGGAAATTTTGAATTAGATGAATCGTGTGCTTTTGTAGATATGCATTGGCTAAATGAAGATGCAATAGTCAACTTCACCAACAGTAAATTGGAGATAGCTGGAGATTTTACCAATGAATCAGCTAGTACCACCACTTTCAACAGTACGCACCTTTACTTATCAGACGATAATCCTTTTGATTATGGGAATCTATATAATGAAGGCACCTTAACTGGACAGATCAACGCACTCTATATTCCTAACGGATATGTAGATGCACAAAGTTGGTCTGCAAATATCAATAATGCATGTATTAGTGAGAGTAGTTCAAATAATATTCCTGCAAACTATATTGGTAACAATAACTGTAATACCATTACAAATCATTTTGTATATGCCAATTGTTTTGAAGTACAAGATCCTAGTGATAAGCCGAGGGTTAGCTTATTGAATGAACATACCGTCAACGCTTCAGGCAGTGGTAACGGAGGTGTTCCTAGCTTAACAAGTTTCAATATACCAGCAGGTCAAAATAGACAAATGATTGTCATGGCCTTCTTTGAGCGCAACCATTGTTTAAATGATTGTCCTACTGATCCTAACTATAGTGTTACAGGAGATCAATATGCGAGTGGTGTAACGAATGGTACAGAGCAAAGCTTTAAGTTAAAATTCCAATTAAAAAATGGGTCCACTACTAAAATTAAATATAATAGTACCGGAGATAACTTAGGCAACTATCACTCTGCTAGAAATATGGTATTCTATCCAGAAGATTCAAATACTTGGCAAGAAGAATTAGAAGATTACCATAAAGCAATGTACTCTACGGAAGCGTATTTCATCACTTATAATGAAGCAGAAATTACTACTTTATTAAATGGGTCTGCTAGTGGAGATATATCTGTTAATTTTCCAAATATCAAACTTCCAGCCTATGCGGCGGATGATGCCATTCTTACAGCTGTAGTCTTTGAAAATGTAGCACAAGATGAAAATGGCGCTGCCTTAAGTGGAAAGTACAATGGAGGTAAAGAATTCCGTTCACCAACCCATGTTTATGAAATTGAGGATTTAATAGATGGGGTAGAACCAAATGAACCAACAGATGGCTTCTTTGTAATTGGTGCCAGTCCAATAGAAGGGGACTTCAATACAATGCCTGGATTTAATGTGATGGCTAGACTTCCTCATAACTTTACCAATTCCTCAACGGGAAGTACTTTACATGGAGAACATAATGCGATTAGCACTTCTGGCCAATTCCGATATGGTCCGAGCACTGGAATTATTAATAGTGTATCTATGCAAGGTAATGGAGTTGGAAGTACAGATCCTGTTGGTAGTGTTATCTTTGCTTTCACTTTAGAAAGTCACGACTAAGTAACGATGAAATAAACTAATAAAAAGCAGCACATTTCCGTTTAATTAAACCAAGTAATTTAATTATTAAAGTGGTTAGAATAGTCATATTCTAACCACTTTTTTTTGGATTATAGTCTCCGTTCTATATGGCATCAAATTTGCAGTTTTAACAGTTGGATTATGTTCTCTTCTTCCCTTCAAATTTATTAAAGCCTCCTTCCCCTAATTAATTACAGCAAGACAATAAGTAAGTCCTCTTCCTCCGCCGCCTCCTCCGCCCCTATATAACTACTTCTTAATAACAAACACAGCATGATTCATCAAAAGTTTCTATCTACTTTTTTAGTCTTACTATTAATTTGTAGTAAACTATATTCTTTAGAGTTAGCAGATTTTGAAGGAAATAAAAGCACGATAGCCAATAGTTCATTTGCATGCAATTCTCTCCTAACCAATAGTGGGTTCGAGTCGGACTTAGTAGGCTGGAATACTTCCGACAATGGTGTTACTATATCTAGTGATGCTGTGGAAGGCAATAAGGCAGTAGTCCTTAATAATACGGGAACAACTGTTGGCCTATGGCAAGATATACCTGGATCAGCAAATGAAATTTATTCGGTAAAGCTATTCGCAAAAAAAACAAACTCGGCTGAACCTAGTATTGGCATTGAATTCTTTGATGCAAGTGGAACTTTAATAGATGATAAGTTTATAGACGTTACTAGTACTACTTATCAAGAGTATAGTTTTTCTGCCATGACGCCAAATAATACCGCTAAAGTACAGATCATATTTTGGAATGGGAAAGGTACAGGAGAAGTCTTCTTTGATGATATTTGTTTTGAAAAATTAACAGTTGATCCAATTAGTTGTTCTCCTTCCTCCGTAAATATATCTTCCTCTAATAGATCCGTTTATGTAATGGACCATTCTGGAAACAATACTGCTACCAAGGATTATGATTATGGAGATATTAAGTTATGTGATAATGGAGATGGAACTTTATCTATAAGAGGATATGTCATTGGTGGTCATGACTCTGATTGGCATGAGTCTGTTGCCATACCATGTGGCGTACAAGATGCCTGGTATATTGATCTTTTATTAAGTGATGTTCAAGTTTGGGAGGAATTTCAGGATAGTTATGTACAACAAGAAGGATGTGCCGCTAATAGAGTCGATTGGGATTTTTGGCAGGTATCAGGTTCGTATGTAGGAATCGGTTGCAATACAGGCAGGATAATTAACGTATTAAGTGCCGCACCAAATTATAGACTACAAGTAGGTTGGGGAGGAAATTCTCAATCTTGTGACTTTGGTTTGTCTACTTGGTTTATTGGTGAAGAAAACGGAACCAATACGTATTCTGATTTGTATTTTCACATTAAAGAAATTGATTATGAGACGGTACGTCCTCCAAGAAAAAAGAATCCGGGATGTAAAAATAATTTACTATTCAATCCTAGTTTTGAAGATAGTCCTACTTCCAATCCGCCTAATTGGATCATTCCTACTGCTAGTACTTTTAATACAACTAGCAATTATAAAGTAACGGGTAATCTGTCTGCTCAATTATATCATAGTGGTGCTGGGACTGGACAGGTGTACCAACAAGTAACAGGTATAATACCAGGCAACAATTATAGTTTGTCTTTTTATGGCGGAACACATCAACCCAATCATAGCCATACGGTAAAAATCGAATTTTACAATAATTCAAATACCTTATTGGAAACTTCTCCTGCTATAGAAGTAGATAAAGATGTTGATGGTAATAACACCCTAAACGCCTATAATCTAGATGCAATAGCACCACCCAATGCTACTTACTTAAGAGTAGTTGGAACTGCAGAAGAAGATTATTTAATAGTAGACGAAGTCTGTTTAACAACAGATCAAAATATATGTGATAATAGCATTACTAATTCTGAATTCAATAATGGAACAGCCGATTGGACCTTTAAAACGACTGGTAACGCTAGATTAAATTCAAGCTTAGATATTGATAATACCAGTCTATTATCTGGTGCAATTTCTGCATTCATTAATATTGGAAATAACAATCATGAAGTAAGTGATATACAATTACTTCACGATGATTTATCACTTCTTGCAGGAGAGCAATATCTAATTAGCTTTCAAGCAAAGGCAAGCATGGATAGACCAATCACTGTAGCGCTTCAAAAAAAATCAGATCCCAGTACTATTTATAAGCAGCAAATATTTAATTTGACTACCAGTCCTAATGTCTATTATTTTTCCTATACGCCAAATTCAGATAATATTGGAGATGTAGAATTAACTTTCCAATTTGGAGGAAATAACCAAGAAGTATATCTTGATAAAATAAACTACTCTGCTGCCTGTGATCTTTCTTGTCCTGAATTCCTAACAAATACAGAATTTGATAATGGCACAACTGATTGGAATCTAATTGTAAATAGTACAAATAGTGTTGCCACATTAAGTATAGATAACAGTAATAAATTATCTGGTTCAAATGCTGCATTTATCGATGTTCCTACAGCAGGTCCAGACTCTTGGAATATTCAGTTAATACAAATTGGCCAATCCCTTGAACTTGACAAAGAGTATACCTTTTCGTTTGAAGCAATGGCGCTTGTTAATAGACCAATAGCTTTTTCTATACAAAAAGCTACTGCTGATTACAAATCTTACTTTAGTAGAGAAGTAACGGTAACGACGAAACCACAAACCTATTCGTATAACTTTATTGCTTCTGTAACTAATATCGAGGATGTAGCTATTATTTTTCATTTAGCTAATGAGGCTGGTGGTGTATTCATTGATAATGTTCATTTCTCTGAATCTTGTGGAACAGAAATATGCGATAATAATATAGACGATGACCAAGACGGATTAATAGATGAAGAAGATCCATTTTGTTCTTCAATAAGTACTTGCTCTTCTACAGGGCCAAATTTATTCGACAACCCTAGTTTTGAAAATGGCAATTGGATTGGATCAGAAACATTTGTACCAGGTGTAAGTGCTACTAACAGTTTAGAAATTGCCGATTGGAATCTCGGAAATTCTTTATGGGTAGAAACGACAAAAGCGTCGGATGGAAATAAAATTGTCTATATCAATAGTGATGACGTAGACCAAGAAGTATGCATTAGCCAAAATTATAGTTTTGGATCTATCGACATATTCAATGACTGTTCCACCTATCAGGTTTGCTTTGATTGGGCTTCTTTTAATCGAGACCACCCTAATGGTCGGACTACTAGGTCACAGCCAGCATTAGATATTGCTTTTCAGAATAGTAATGACGAAAACATTTCTTTCGCAAGTTTACCTATTGGAAATGCTATTGCTAATCAAGATTGGGATAATTTTTCTTGGACTAGCGCCTCTTTACAATTTCAATTAAAAGGTAGTTTAACACCACCTCCCAATGCAACTAGAATAATCCTATTCATCTCTGAATACAGAAGGGCAGCTAATGGTTTATTACTAGATAATACACGGTTATCTGTAACTTCAAGTTGTACAGAAATTTGTGATAATGGGATAGACGATGATGAAGATGGTTTTATAGATAGTTTTGATCCTGATTGTGTGTGTACAGTGAACGGATTACCTAACATTGATTTCAATAAGGATACCAATGGTGATCCATTAGTAGCAGGTACACTTGTCGGCGAAACATGGGCTGCATGGGGAATCCATATCACGACGGATGCTCCAGTAGAACGCCCCGCAATGATATTCGATTCTAGCAATCCATTATTAGATTCAGACTTAGGCACGCCAAATAGTACTTTTGGTGGACCTGGTGTCGGTTCAGGTGGAGAACAAGGACAACCAGGCGAAAATAAAATAGCACTTGGAAATGTGCTCATTATACCGACTAGTGCTACCGAGATCAATGACAATCGTCGCGGTGGAGATCTTATTTATACTTTTGATAATCCCATAGACTTAGATGCTATTGAAATCGTAGATTTTGATATTAATCAAGTTGGAACTGCAACTGTTTATGATGCCAATAATAATATTATCCTTCAAAAACAGATTCAAGATTATGGGGATAATAGTTATCAAAAAATAAGATTTAATGCGGTAAATGTTTCAAAATTAATTGTTAGTACGGAAACTTCCTTTTCTATAGCTACTATGTTATTCTGTGATCAATTTGAAATATGCGACAATGGAATAGATGATGATGGAGATGGTTTAATAGATGGTGCAGATCCAGATTGTACAGTGTCTTGTCCAAATATTAACATCAAGGATGGCGATCCTAGTGTCTGTCTAAATGGCTCAACAGAACTAACAACCGAAGCGACCAACACTAATGGCACTTGTTATTTACAATGGGAAGCTTCTACTAATAATACAAGCTGGACAGCTATGCCTGGTGCTACGAATAGTACTTTATCTATAATAGGTTTGACAACTCCAACCTATTATAGAGTTAGTGTATATTGTGATAACAATCCTTTATGTGGCACTAAATATTCGCAAGCTTATTTTGTCGATATAAAAGATTGTGCAGAAATCTGTGACAATGGAATAGATGATGATGGCGATGGCTTAACAGATTGTGATGATGACGACTGCCCTACCCCAAATATCGACTCCGTTGATTTTACGGACCCAACAAATTGTCCTGACCTAGATAATGGAACGATCACTATTACTGCAACTAGTGCGAATGATATTGAATATAGTATTGACGGTGGAACTACTTTCCAATCAAACGGGAATTTCACAAATCTAGTAGCGGCTGTTTATAATGTAGTAATCCGAGATAAAGAATCACAATGTGAAGTAGCTTATGATAATAATCCTATTACTTTAACAGATCCAAGTTGCAAAGAAATTTGCGATAATAATATAGATGATGATGGCGATGGGAAAGTCGATTGTAATGATGGAGATTGTGGCAAACCAGTCATTGATTCTGTTACTCCTTCCAATCCTAATAATTGTCCAACATTAGATAATGGTACAATTACCATTCTTGCATCTGGGGATAATTTAGAATACAGTATTAATAATGGTGTTAATTACCAAATCGCTCCTAATTTTACAAATTTACAAGCTGGAACCTATAATATAAAAGTTCGAAACAAGGTAACTGATTGTCAAGAAACAGCAACCGTCACGCTACAAGATAGCGACTGTACCGAAAATTGTACAGATGGAATAGATAATAATGGAGATGGTCAGGTTGATTGTGATGATGACGCCTGTGGAAAACCAACAATCATAGATGTCAATATAACGATTCCTGATAATTGCCCACTGGCTACAAACGGAATAATTACTATTACCGCTTCAGGAGCTAATCTAGTATATAGTATTGACGGTGGAACTACTTTTCAAAATGCAAGAATATTTATCAATTTATCTCCAGGTAGTTATAACATAGTTGTCAAAAACAATACAACTGATTGTATTGCTACGCACTCGCCTGCTGTAGTTATTCCTAATCCCACTTGTGAAGAAATCTGTGATAATAATATAGATGATGATGGGGATGGACAAATTGATTGTGAAGATGGAGATTGTGGCAACCCTAATATATCTGATGTAGTAGGTAGTGATCCGACCAATTGTCCAATTTTAGATAATGGTGAAATCACAATTACTGCAACAGGTGCGGATTTACAATACAGTATTGACGGAGGACTCTCCTATCATTCAGGAAATAAGTTTATCAATCTTAGTGCTGGAACATATCATATTCAAGTTAAAAACAATACTAGTGGTTGTACGACAAGCTACATTAATAATCCAATCATACTAAGCGATCCAACATGTGAAGAAGAATGTGGAAATGGAATAGATGATGATGGGGATGGAGAAATAGATTTTCAAGATGATGATTGTGGTACTGTAGAGCCACATACTTATGTGCCTAATAAAAGATGGTTGTGCGAAGGAACAGATTATATTTTTGAGGTTCCTGTACCTTTTCCCAACTTCACTTATAGTTGGAATTTTGGTACTTATGCTTCTCAAAATAGCGCAACAGGACCTGGACCACATGCTATACAGTTTACACCTCCAACTGGAACAGCTGCTGTGTATCCTAGAGTCCTCTTTACAGCTACTACTACCACCTACTCTATTAGAGATACTTTTGATTTCCAGGTTCGACCAACTATCAGTATCGCAAGTGCTAATCCTATTACGCCTAGTGATTGTGGTGCGACGGATGGCAGCGTAGTAATAGAAGTAAATAGACAAGCAGATGCTTGCTTTGAATTAAGTTTGGATGGCGGCAATACTTGGGAATTAGAAAACAAAGTACACTTTGACAACCTATCTACTGGAAGTTATAGTGTGGTAGCTCGCTATTGTGATGCTTCTTGTGTTTCCGAATCAAGTATAGTCACTCTAGCAGATCCTACAACGGCTACGGTATTAGGCAACGATGAATTTGGTGGTATATGTCCAAAACAAACCTATACTAATACAGTAATCAGTAATGACATTGTAAAAAATAAAAATGTAACTTATAGCATTGTTACGCCAACTACTCATGGTACAATTACCATGGACGCCAAAGGATCATTTGAATATACTACTACTGAAATATACTGTGGCACAGATCAATTTTCCTATAGCGTTTGTGATCCAGAAAATATTTGTTGCGTTACAGCTATCGCCACATTAGACCTTGGAGATAAAGTAGATCCTATATTACAAAATGTTCCTGCAGATGTTACTATCAGTTGTGATGAGGAAATTCCTTTACCTGCTTTGATTACTGCTTATGACAATTGTCCAGCCATCTCTATTAATAAAGACGAAGTGAGTACACAAGGCTTGGATGGCTGCTCACTCCATGACTATACCATTACCCGTTCTTGGATAGCAAGAGACTTATGTGATAATACTAAAACAGCAGAACAAGTAATAACAATTTCAGACATTACAGCTCCTGATATTTTCAGAATTTATACCTTACCTAATGGTAAAAAACTAGTCGCAGGAGTTATGGAAAATGTTTCCCAAGAATGGAAAACTATTCCTTTTCCTATCCAGTTTAGTCAAACGCCATTGGTCTTTACACAAATTGTAACAGCAGAAGATATTACGCCAGTGGTAACAAGAATTCGGAATACTTCTACTACCCAATTTGAATTAAAACTACAAGAAGAAGAAAACGGAGATCAATCTCATGCAAGAGAAAGTGTTGCATGGATTGCCATAGAGCCAGGTGCTCAAACAGAAGATTATTTACTGGAAACTGGTACAGTAGATATTAAGAATAATTGGAAAACAATCAATTTCTCGAATAGTTACTCAGGATCTCCCAATTTTTTCACCAGTCTTCAGAGTGTTAACGAAATAGATCCAAGTGTAGTTCGTGCTAGAAGTTTAGGTTCTACAAGCGTCAGTTGCAAAGTCTTAGAAGAGAAATCTAAAGATACAGAAGTAGCACATGCATTAGAAAACATGGCTTACTTAGCCATTGGCACTACAGGAAACATACGCGATGAAAAAGGCAACATTATAGGAGAAGTAGGAAGAAAATCTATTGACCATAATCAAATTAAAATTACACCAAAAAATAACTATTATAACCCAGTAATCATTACTCAGGCTCTTACAGATAATGGTAGTGATCCAATTATACAAAGAATAGATTTAGCCAATCAAGCTAGTTTTGAGATCCAACTTCAAAAATGGGATTACCTCGATGGAACCCACGCTATTGAAGAAGTATCCTATCTAATCATCGAAGGAAGTATTCCATTAGATGCATCAAGTATTTGCACCTCTGGAACAGATGATTTAGAAATCGGTAAAGATATTGTGGCAGTTGACAATTGTGATCCAAATATAGTCCTTCAATATGAAGAAGGTAAGGCACTAAGTGGCGCAAATAGACAAACTATTCGTACTTGGTATGCAGAAGACATCTGTGGTAATAAAACAGCTTATAGTCAAGTAATTAATTGCCTCGGCATGTCCTTACAATTAAAAGCATTTCTACAAGGTGCATTAGTCGACAATAATAACGAGGACATCATGAGAGATGATCTTAGACGACTAGACCTACTTCCATTAGAGGAGCCATATAGTGATTCTAAAGAATATACGCATGTTGGGCAAGGAGGTGGAGAAGTAGTAGATCCTTCCTTATTCCAACAAACAGGAGATCAAGCAATTGTAGATTGGGTATTTGTAGAATTAAAAAAAGCAGACAACTTCGAAGAAGTAGTCGCTACTAGATCAGCACTCATTCAAAGAGATGGTAATGTTGTTAATGTAGATGGTTCTCCAATTATCAATTTCTTTGATATACCAAATGGAGAATATTATGTCAAACTAAGACATAGAAATCACCTGCCATTAGAAACTTTATATCCATATACTTTTACTCCCAACAATATTCCGTTTATAGATTTCACAGAGGATTTTTTACCGCTAAGAGGGAACAGGACCAGGATAGATGTTAATGGTCAATTTGCTGCTTGGAGTGGTGATTTAAATGGAGATAATTTAACCGTATTCCAAGGACCTAATAATGATATTTTCCATATGTTTTTACAAATTTTATTGGATGAATTGAACCAGAGTACTTTAAGTAATTTTATTAGTAGAGGGTATACCAATAGAGATTTCAACATGGATGGAACTGTTATTTTTCAAGGGCCTAATAACGACCGTTCCGTATTACTTTGGAATACTATCTTTAATCATCCTGATAATGAATTAAATCAATCTAACTTCGTCGTATCTATAGCTGAAATCATTAAGGATACAGATATAGGAAGTTGTTTATTAGATAACACTCAAATTTTCTGTGATTTTGATAACGATGGTATTTTGAATGGAACTGATCCTGATGATGATAATGATGGGGTCTCCGATGGAAATGATATTGCTCCTTATAATAATCAAAGTGATACAGACAAAGATGGAATCTCAGATAATGAAGAAACAGGCAATGACGGAAGTTATCACCGAGGAACAGATACAGACCCACTCAGTGCATGTGATCCATTCCAAGATAACAATATTTGCATAGGTACAGATATAGATGAGGATGGGTTCTTTAGTAACTATCCATTAGCTCATGGGAAATATGATAAAAACGATCAGAATTCCTGCGAACCAAATGGAATCGCCTTAGGCTGTAGTTGCCCAGATGATGACGGAGACGGCTTCATTCTAATTTGTGATAAAAACAACGATATTGAAGACGGTAGAACTATTAAAGTCAGAGTTGGTGATTGGCAGGCAAATCAAGCATTAGGAAATGAATGTGGTCCGTGTCTGGATAAAACTAGTACACCTTCCTTACCCGTTTTTGATATGGATAATGACGGATATTTTATAGGTGCACAACCTGAAGATACAGACGATAATAATCCTTGTATACCAAATGTTTCTTCTTTTGCTTGTCAGCAAATTGATAAAGATTTAGATGGCTACTTTGGTAATGCAGATCCAAGCAGTGATAACTATGATTTAGATGACAATAATTCTTGTATTCCTGCACCAACAATTTTATGCTCTGGAATTGATCACGATGGAGATACCTACTTTGGTAACTTCCCATATGGTCATCCACTAGCAGATCCTAATGATAATGATAGTTGTGTACCAGATATTAAGAAGTGTCCAATCGATAAAGATCAGGATGGATACTTTGATAATATTTCTCCAGTAGATCCTCAATTTGATCCGAATGATGCCGATGACTGCATTCCTAGTGATGCAAATTGTGGTGGCTGTCCAACCTTCCAAGGTGCTACATTTATATGTAACAACCCAGGAACTAATAACGAAATGACTTTATTATTAGAACCTTCAGAAGATCTAGCTAATTATTCTAATAGTTATTGTGGTCCTTGTGTAGAATTTAGCACCATTGCTGATGGAGATTGGAACGAAGCTAGTACCTGGAAAAATGGTAAAATACCTCCAACCAATATCAATGGCCTAAACGTAAGTATCAATCATGCGCTTTCTGCTTCCAATAATATAACGATTGGTTTCAATGGATACCTCTTGGTTAAAGGTGGGCGTTTAGCTTTGAAAGCTGCTTCCTTGAATCTAACGGGTGGCGTATTTATGGCTGTAAACGCAAATATAGCCGTAGACAAAACCGTACAAATTGATCAAGTTTCTTCTAAGTTCTATATTAAAAACAGTAGCCTTTTAATTACAGAAAATTATCTGATATCTAATAGTGGGGTAAGTTATTTTGAAGAATCTTGTGTTACGGTACACGGAGATTACAATATTGTTCATGGTATAGAAGTGTATGAAAACACTAATTTAATAGTAGATCGAGGGGATGTAGCAATAGGTCAAAATAGTACGATCGTACTTAAGTATAGTAAAATGCAAATTGCTGGTAATTTTGATAACAAAGGATTATTGACTGGTATGGAAACATTGCCTGCAATAACATTCTTTTCTGTTGGTGGTGACGTAAGCAATACCGGACTGTGGCTATGTGGTATAGAAAATCAATATTGTATAGGAGGCAAGAATGAGATACCAGAATTATATCTCAAAGGAGTGGAAAATTGTAGTGGAATTAGTGTCTTCTTTGAAGAACATGAATGCCCTTAATTGAATAGAGCGTAAAGAAGAGAAAAGAGATAAATCACGTTTACATAAAATGAAATTTCATTGTATGCAAACGAAAAGAGTCTCTTTTCTCTACTCTCGCTTCTC
>JALZWC010000474.1 GCA_023300255.1 Saprospiraceae bacterium
TAAGGCATGTTAAATGGAGTGTAAAACAAAGTTGAGGCAATTTCAACCTAATTGGTCCGATCACTTTCAGTGGTCGGATCAAGCTGCACGTTTCATCCGACTACTAGGAAGTGATCGGATGAATTAATTGGCCGCCCAAGAATGCTTATACGATGTATTAAATGGAGTCATCAACGATGCAATTCCAGAAATCCTGTAAAGACTCTTTTATCTTCATCATTTAATTCTAGACAATAAAAATAAGCACCATCTGGCAATTCCTTATTGCCTTTCCAAGTTCCTGCCCAATCATTATCATAACCAATTACATCGTAGACCCGCTCTCCCCAACGATTATAAATTTGCAAACGACTCTCTGGAAATTCTTCAATTCCAGAAATAAAGAAAAAATCATTGTACGTATCTCGATTAGGAGAAACTGCTGTAAAAATCACAATATCAATACACTCTATCCATATTTTTGCGACGGCCGTATCACAGCCAATAGCATTACAGATAGAGTAGGTAAATTCATCAAAACGGGCACAAAATTCATCTGAGATATAGGTAACTGATCCATCTAAATTAAGATTAGCTTCGCCATACAATGGCGATTCTATTATAGAGATTCCATCTTCTAAAACCCCAAATGGTGTGTCGTTAGAAAGAATATCTATGACCACTGGTGTACCTATTGTAGTAGTATCTATATCATCTACCGCAGTCGGTAGTTCTTTAAATTCTACAACAAATGCATCAAAGAAAGCTGTATCACAATTCCCTTCATTATCACAAAGAATAATACAGGCAGTGTCCCTTCCTAAATCAATCCCTGTATATTCTACACAATTGGTTAATGGATTTAAAAAGAAATCTACCTGCTCTCCTGATTGTTCTAAACAAATATTTTCAAAGGTGGTAATGGTTCCAGGAAAGATCTCCGCATCAAAACAATAGATCATTGTCTCATTAATAAATAAGGTATCTTGTAAACGGTCTGATTCATCATTCCTCACATTAATCATGAATGGAATGGTATCACAGAGGTTAGCATCATCACAAAAGATGACAAGGGTCGTATCCATCCCAATTACATTTCCTGTATAAATAATACAGTTATTAACAGTATCTATTTCGTAAGAAACAACTGGTCTAATAGAATCTGCTATAATTTGTTGAATTTCAATTTCAGATATTTCTCCTAAAGAACCTAATGCGTTAGCATCTATACAAATCTCCCCTACTCCTCTGATTACTAAAGAATCAATATACTCTAAGGTTTCAATAAAAATTTCAAGGTAATTAGTATCACAAATTCCAAAAGAATCACATAAAATGACGCAAGCCGTATCAAGTCCTGGTTCTAGGCCTTCTACCACTACACAAGTATCATTCAAGACCTCTACGGATGCTATATCATTTTGTAAACATCCTACCGTTATACTTGCCACACCTCCTGTTAATTCTTCTGTTGAAAAACAAATAGTATCTCGCTCTCCAGGAACAAAAATAATATCTATTGTATCTGTAAATACACAATTAATCATTACTAAAATAGAATCCGAACATCCAGTATTTGGATCTGTTATTATCGCTTCATGCCTACCAATATCTACTAGTGTAGAAAAACCAGTGGTACCAATATCCGTTTGACAAATATCATTTGTATCTATTGGCACCGCAAAACCATCTATACTTAATTGTAATAAATTTTGATTATCAATTGGATAATCAAAACAAATAGCCATTAGCTCCGAACAGTTAATCACCTGGACAGCAATGGTATCTACTCCAATTGAAAGATCACAATCTATATCACATAGTCCTGCTAGTTGTGGATCTGCTAACGCGAAATCTACTACAGCTTCACAACCAGAAATATTATCAGATACCGTAACTGCGTAAATACCAGGGGATAAATTACTATCAAGGTTATTAGGACTTTCCCAACTGTAGGTATAGTCTCCACTTCCTCCTTCTAAGGAAATAGTAACGGAGCCATCATTTAATGCACAGCTCGGTTGACTGTCAATCATGGCTACTGCACTAAATATATTATCTGATAATAAAGTAATAGTAAATGGACTCGTACAATTAGTAACTGTAGGATCTGTGATCGTTACTAGATAATCCCCTGCTAATATATTGAATCGTTCACTTCCAACAAATCCGTCCTCCCAAGTGTAAGTATAGGTCGTCGGAGTTAAACGAATAGAACCATCTTCACTTCCGCTACAAGAAGATGGATTAGTAATAGCATTTGCTACTAATTCTTCGTTGACTAAGTTGACATTAACTCTACTAACACAAACGGTATCTCTGATATCTGTAATAATTATTTGATAATCTCCACTAGGTAATTCATTTCTTATATTTTGAGTACTTCCAAATACGCCTACATTAGGTCGCCACTCAAAACGGTAATTAGCTGGATCAGAAACTAGCGTTAGGTTAATCATTCCATTAGGTGCTCCACAGGTCGGATTGATAACCACGTTATCTATAACAGGACTGGTATTAACATTACCAAATGGTATGCCTACTTCAATTGTTTGCCCACAAGTCGGATCTGCAATTGATGTAACTGTTACACTATATGTACCAATACTTAGATCAGTTCTACTATTAGGTTGTGCGCCTACGATACCTGCATCTGAAGGCCAAGCATAAGTATAATCTGCTATATCTCCATTTACTTCCAATGTAATAGAACCATTCATCGACCCACAATCCGCAGGAAGAACAATCGTATTATTGACTATATCTGCAACAGGTTCTGTAATGGTAAAATTAACTACCTGACTGCATGGCCCTGCACCATTCAATCGTACGGTCACGCTATAATCTCCTGCTGGTAAAGATTCCATAATATTGGTGGAAGTGCCTATCGTACCAAGATTGGGATCATAAGTAAAACTATAGTTTGTCAAATCTCCATCCACTACCACTTCTATACTTCCATTAGAACTATTACAATCACTAGGCCTCACAATGGTATCTAATACAAATGTCGCTACATCTTCAGGAACTACTAAATCGACCACTTCATTACAATTACTGCCATTGAGTGCGATCGTTACATTATAATTTCCTGCAGGTAAATTTGTTTGTATATTCGATGTCGTTCCAATTATTCCTTCATTTGGTAAATAGGTAAAAGTATAATCCTCAATCGCTCCATCTACTAAGATTTCTATCATTCCATTATCAATGCCACAGGTAGCAGGAGTAATGTTATTACCGTTTACAATGGTTATATTTTCATCCTCTGGTACAACTATCGTTTGGGTTTCTGTACAGGTCGGTGTAGCTGCTAATGCTACCGTAACCGTGTAGGTGCCTGCGGGTAAGTTCGCTCGTAGATTTGGGCTTGTACCTACCGTTCCTGCATTCGGTTCGTAGCTATAAGTATAGAGCGTATTATCTCCTGTTACTATTAATTCTACGGTTCCGTTTTCTAGTCCACAACTTGCTGTCGTAATGTTGCGATCTGTTATATAAGTAGCTGCTGCGCCTTCTGGTACAACTATCGTTTGGGTCTCTCCACATATTGGGTTGGCTGTTACTGCTACCCTAACGGTATAGGTACCTGCTGGTATGTTGGTCTGTACATTGGGCGTGGCACCTGCCGTTCCTACTTCTGGTGCATAGCTATAAGTATAAAGTGTATTATCTCCTATTACTACTAATTCTACCGTTCCATTTTCTAAGCCACAACTTGTCATAGTGATATTGCTATCTGTTATAAAGGTGGCCGCAGCGTCCTCTGGGACAACTATCGTTTGAGTCTCTTCACAGGTCGGATTGGAGACTAAGGCTACCGTAACCGTATACATACCTGCTGGTAAGTTCCCTCGTAGATTCGGCGTGGCACCTGCTGTCCCCGCATTCGGTTCATAGCTATAAGTGTAGAGCGTATTATCTCCTTCCACTATT
>JALZWC010000475.1 GCA_023300255.1 Saprospiraceae bacterium
ACATATTACTAAAGTTCAAGCGCAAGTATCAAGTTCAAGTTCAAAACGTAACGCTGGCTTGCGTCTGGGTCAACATCATGGGTTGAACTTGAGTATGATACTTGGACTTGAACTTAAAAAGTGTCAACTACTTTTGTGGTTTGGATAAACATGTTGGAAATTTTAATTAAAATTGTTTGGTATCTAATTATTGGGAGAGCGGTTTGGTAGCATTGACAAATGCAATACATTTGTCTGAAAAAGGACTAAAAGTACTAATCTTAGAATTTAAAACCATACAAAAATAGAATAGAGAAGTATTTCGTTTAAATAGACGAAATACGTCTCTATTCCCCGCCTGCCTAACGGCAGTCGGGCTGGTCTGCTCTCGCTTCTCTATTCTAAAACCTGTATGGTTTTAAAATCTTAGAAAAGAATCAATCCCTAAGAAATGACTTTTCAACGAATTATTCAGTTTGTTTTAGATTACAAAAAATACATTATTTTATTACTTAGCATCGCTATGCTAGCTGGATTGGGGCAAACTTTGAGGCTTTTGAAAGTAGATAATTCTTTATCTATTTGGTTTTTAGAAGATAATGCCACTTACCAAGAATATTTAGCATTTCAAGAAGAGCAAGGTTCTGATGAAGTAGTTATTGTGATGATTCCAACAGAAGATCCTCTTTCCGAAAGCCATATTGCAAAACTTAAAGAATTACATCAAAAGACAGATACACTACCTTACGTCAAAACAACTTTTAGTCTTGTTAATGCAAAGTACCCTATCTATTCTAATCGAAAAATCTATTACCGAAATATTTATCAAACTAATCGAAGCCGAGAAAATACAGTAGCGTTATTAGAGAGTCTTCCAGCAATAAGCCAGCAATTAATATCAGAAGATAAGCAATTTTCTTTCTTCTATCTTCAGTTAATACCAGCGAATCAAATTAAAGATAATCGGAGTCAAATTATTGAACACATTCGGGATATAATTGAGACCTCTGTCAAAAAAAGTCATATTTCTGGTGCGCCTGTACTGGGGGAAGCTTTTAATAAAACAATTTATGACGAAAGTAATTTTTTTGCGGTAGCATCGGTCTCCATTATATTAGGTTTGCTATTTTTTTTATTACCACATTGGCAGTATATACCAATCGCATTTTTAGCTATTATTTTGCCTATAAGTATTACTTTTGGTTTGATGACAAGTATGGGCTATTCATTGAATTTAATTTCAATGTTAATTCCAACTATTTTGATGATATATAGTGTTAGCGATTTAATTCACATTACTAATGTATTTCATATTTATCGTAAAGAAAACCCACATCAAACTAAAAATAAACAAATTAAAGTTGCTCTTCAAAAGAGTCTTAAACCTTGTTTTTATACAACGCTAACAACAGTCATAGGTTATTTGTCATTGATATTATCCCCATTACCTGCTTTTAAAATAATGGGTGTATTTACATTCATCGGATTGGTGCTCGCTTTTTGTTTAGTCTATGTGGTAGCAGCTATTGGTTTTGCTTTTTTGGATGAAAAAACAACGAATGCTACTGTTAAAAGAATTAATATTTCAGCGATTATACAAAAGATTAACCAATGGACAACAAACTATAATAGTGCTATTTTAGGGGTAGGTCTATTAGTCTTTACATTTGGAATAATTAGTCTTTTCTATATTGAAGTAAGTACCAATTCTTTAGACTTATTGGGTAAAGGAAAAATTAAAAATGATTTAGAAAAAATTGAAAAAACATTAGAAGGAAGTATAAGAATACAATTGAATATTTTGAGCAAGAAAGATGCATCTCTTCTTACAAAAGATGCTTTACTTAAATTGAAGCATTTTCAGGAAAAACTAGATAATAACCCCCTAATAGCTCATCCCATCTCTATTGTCAACTTTCAATCATTTCTAGAAAAACGGATGTCCACTCTTTCTAAATTTAATAGCGTAGATTTTGAAAAAGTATTTAAGAGTAGTCAAAAAGAATCGAATCCTTTTTTCTCATTACATGGAGATGATTTTTCTTATCTAGCAATTAATATCAATATTAAAGAACTACCAACCAAAGATTTAAAACCACTTTTGAATACCATTGAAAAGGACTTCAAAACTACTTTTCCAGAAGAAGACTATCGGCTAAAAGTTCATGGCTTTTCTGGGATTTTTACCACGCTCAATACGTTCATTTTACAAACACAATTTCGTTCTTTTGGGGCTGCATTTTTTATTTCGTTCTGTATTTTGTTTTATTTTATTGGTCAATTCAAAATGAGCCTATTAGCACTTATTCCAAACTTGCTACCCTTGTTTTCTGCTTTTATTGTTATGTTTGTTTTCGGGATATATTTGGAAGCTGCGAATGCGATGCTTGCCCCTATTATGTTGGGAATTGCTATGGACGATACTATTCATTTAATCAATAAATTTAAATATTACCGAAGCATCAATTTATCTACATCAGATAGCATAGATCAAGCATTGAACTATACAGGAGGTGCTCTTTTCTCAACAACTATTTCCTTAGTTTGCGGATTTTTAATTGTAGGCTTAAGTGGAGTTAATTCTGTAAGTACATTTGGTCTTTTATGTGCTTTCACTGTTTTCGCCGCTTTGTTGGCAGATGCTTGTTTCTTACCAGCATTATTAAAGCGATTTTATAAATGAACCCAACTTGTAACAGTTATTATTTCGTCATTCCTTATCCTCTCATTCCTTTTTTAATTCATTTAAAGATTTGACCCCTAATTGAACCATATTATTCTTTAAATCATTCAT
>JALZWC010000476.1 GCA_023300255.1 Saprospiraceae bacterium
ATTTCTGATGTATGAATTTTGATGTATGAATTTCCACGCCCAAGGAAAAAGAAGCCCCTCCCCGCAAGGAGAGGCCATCCCAAAAACCGATTTAAGTATAAATCCTTTTAATGGTTTTGGAAAAGGGCCCCAGTATAAAGGGCCCCCATACCCAAAAACCGATTAAGTATATTTTAAGAAGAAAGAATTTCTTTACTTTCTGTTTTTTTAGGCAAAGAACTATCTGTTCCTGTAGATACAGAAGGTTCTATTAGTTTCTCAGTTTAGTAACGAGGAAAGAATAAGGTCCTCATTTAGGCGAGTTTATTTTGTTCTTAGTTTTTCTTTGAAAGAAGGAGTATTGTTGATACTATGACTGATTTCAAAGAGAAAATAAGGACAAAAGAAGCCGTCCAAATGTGGAAGTTATTATTTTGTCGTTACTTCTTATGGGAAATAAGGTAGAGAAGCATTGGAATTGATGAAGCTTCTCTACCTAGTTATAACAAGCTTATTTTACTACAATCATTTTCTTGCTTACTGTACCAAACGAGGAAGACAACTGATAAAAATAAGTACCCTCTGGAAGGTGTTGATCGAAATGAATAGTATTAGTTCCACTATCAAAAGAGGCTTTTTTATGGAATACTATTTTACCTTGAATATCTAGTATGTGAAACTTTACGTCTCCAGCTTCAGGAAGCTGAAAATTAAAAGCGGTTATCTCATTAAACGGATTTGGATTGTTTTGAGCTACTTTAAAAACGGTTGCTTTGGTAGTTGGTAGAGTGGTAGCTAATAAAACATCTAGTAAAGTGCCATCTATGTGATAAGCCTCTGCAACTGTCAAATCCGAATTGATGTTTAAGAAGTCTGCTAATTGTCCATCTTTGGTAGCTGTGAAAGTGAGCTGGAAAAGCATTCTTTCTTCTTCGGGTACTGCCGAGATAGAGGTACTACTTGACGGTTCTGAAATACTAGTAAAGAAGCTATTCCAACTCGTTGTTATATATCCACGGTCTGAATATGTAATGCCAAAATGTTCATCGCCTATAATTCCTTCTTCTATTGATTCCAAGACTAAGTTGTCAAAAAACATTGTAAATTGATACCCTTCTATTTCTTGTAAATTCTTTGCGTAAAAAGGTACCTTTACTTGATCCCCTTTTTTAATATTTTGATTCTTTGTTTCTAATACGAATGGTAGACCGCTAGAACGAGGAGCAGTAGTTGCTAATGCATTTCCTATTGCATTACCTGATACATCTCCAATTTTAATAGCTATGAAATCTAAGTTGTCCATTGTACTTGGCAAGTTAGTTACAAGAATAGATTCTTCAAAAGCTTCTAGAAGCGGATTTTCTTGTGTAAACTGATAAGCTGCTGGTACAAAACGCCAACTAGTATTGTTTTGAATTCTTGAAGTTAAATTTAGAATTAATTTTCTCAATACAACAATATCGTAAGCGGTAATAGAATTTGATTTATTAGCATCTCCTGCTATATATTGATAAGGAGAATCAAATGATTGAATACCTAAAATATGTTTTGTTATTAAGACTAAATCAAAAGTAGAGACACCACTTAAAGGATTTTGATTATTGAACGGTTTGATGATATAATCAGCACCCATACTTACATCAAAATGATAAGTTCCATTAGTGCTCGTCATATAGGGCGCAGGCATATTTCCTACTCCTTCAATATGTACTTCTGTCTCCTCTATTGCTAGCCCATCTTTCATTGAAATGGTACCAGCTACTTGGCCGTAATTGCAAATTGTATTATTGTCTTGTATAATGACAGAGGTGGTACAGTAATCATAATTCCTTGCTTCATCTATCACATATACAGATACTAATTGAGTGCCAAGATGAGAACAATCAAAAGTAACGCCTATTGGCAATGCTAAGATCTCCTCAAAAGTCATTGGTGTTGGTCCTAATAGAGAATGATGGATTCTAATATCTAATTCTCCTCCTGTCGTACAATTGTCGTAGCTACCTATATTGAAATCATTGCCCCAGATAGCCACTTCTCCAGTTTCCATTAAAGGGATAACTATTCCATTAATACAATAAGGCGTAGGTGGTTTGCAATCTTTAAATAAATAAGCAGGTGCTTCCCAGGCAGTATTTCCACATTGATCGTTTACGAGCCATTCTACTCTATACGGAACCCCTGCTTTTACAGTAGTTGTAAAACTATTTCCAGAACCATTTTTTATTGGAATGTTATTCTCGTAGACCTGCCACGTATACGTTAAATAGTTAGTAGCATCTTCGCTACAATCCGTTGCAGATACCGTAAATGTTTTTTCTCCACTACAAGCATCACCAATAATACATTCTTCGACATCTGCCACACTTACAACTGGTGCCTCTGTATCTCTAACTTCTAACATTTGGACATAAGAGAGACTACTGTAGTTCCCCCAATCTGCACTAGTAATTGTTTGGGGAATAATTACTTTATCTGTATTATTTACTATTCTGTTGATTTCTTTTACAGGGGCATCTTGATCGAATCGACACCAATTAATAATCGTGAAAGTTCTTAAGACTTTATAACAAGCTCCAGAGGAAGTTTGGAAAATTTGATCTCTTACTTCATAAGCTAATTTATCACAAAGCCCTCTACTAATTTCTATATCTGTCTCAGGAACGATATTTCCACAGTAGCCTACCCAATCTATCGGAAAAGTAATCGACCAATCAGGGCGATAAGTAATGCTAAGTGTTTGCTGTCCCCAATTAGAGGTGTTGCCTTGCCAGTCCACTGCACGGAATCTTCTTTTTACTTGCAACTCGCCACATTGTGATGCTATTAATTGATATTCTTGTTCCACAGCTAAATCATTGCAGGCCAAGTTATCAGTACAATTGGTTAATGGGTCTCCGTAGTTGCTGTTATAAAAATCTAGCAAGGCACCCTCTAATTTTATCCACTCACTGAAGTCGAAAAATCCATTGTCGTTGGTATCTGTACTGTTTCCTAAACTGTTGGCATGTACTTCATCGCAGTAGGCCGTTTGATCAGGTAAAGAAGAACAAGTTGGACTAATTTTATCTTCGGCTATGATATTTACTTCACAGTAATTATAATTGCCTTTTGTATCTATTACTAGTAGCTCGACATTGACGGTTTTTTGTATGTCGCAACATTCTAATAAAACTTCTTCTGCCCAACCTGTAGGATCTAATTCATAGCCATACGTATCAGCGATGTAGGCATTTTCTACGCCTCCCCAAGTGTTTGTGTCTTCGCAGTCTATGCGTCTTATTAGCAACTTTGCAATACCACAAGCATCAGTGCTTCCTCCATCAATACTAGATGGAATCAGTTTAGCATGATCGGTACCAATTGATACATTTAATTGATCTTTGCAGATAGCCGAAGGGGCTGTTTTATCTTGTAAAATAAAATAACGATAGCAGGTATCTTCTTTGATTTGTTCTGGACAAATATCAAAAGCTCTCCAACCTACTCGATAAGTTCCTTCCTCTAATGGACTAGATTGATTTAGATTATTTGCTTGCTTTGACCAATACCCATTCGCTCCTAATTCTTCGACTGTAAACATTTCTACTCTTACAGAAGGGTCGCATATATCTGATGCGGTAGGTATTGGAAAAGTAGGCGTCATCGCACATTGATGGCTAGGTATATTAATATATTCCGTCATGGCCAAAGATGCATGGGGGGTACAATGAATAGACGGTGCTAGGGTATCCACAAATTTGATTAACTGTGTATCAATAGGGACTACGCCTGTAGAACTATCACACCAATCTAATAACTGCCAATATCTAAATGTTTTAGAACCACAAGTAGATGGAAAGTTTTGATCTGTTTTTGTAAGAATATAATTACACACATATTCTGTCGTACTTAATGGAATAGTGTCTGTTATATGAAATACGCCATAATGTTCGTATCCTACTTTTAATCCTAATATACCTGTTTTTGTGAAGTCCTCAATGTCACTAGGATCATCTTCTCCACAACTTAAATAAGTATCGGAGACTTTTACTATTTTATCAATTCCTGGTCGCTTGATAATTAAGGTTCTATCAAGGTAAGCAGCATTTCCACAAGCATCTGTTGCCAACCAAGTAACGTTATAAGTTTTGTCACAGTTACTAGTAGCATTTATTTCTGTAGCACCGTAAAAGGTAGCGGTGGTAGAAGAACAATTATCAATGATTGCAGGTTTGAATTTCTCTAAGCCTTTTTCTGATAACTCTATATTGCAATTGTAAATAATATCAGTGGAAGTACCTACAGCAAAAGCTGGTGGTGTTTTATCTGTAAAGAGAATCTCTGTTTGACAAGCTTCTCTTTGTACGCCTCTATTACAGTAGGCTAATGGGAAATCTTCAAAATAGACCATACTTACGGTAGCCGTGTATATATCTTCTCCACATGCATCAATCATGTCATGAGAAATTTGTGGATAGCTGCCATTTTTTCCGCCTTCTGTTATGATAGTTCCATATTGATTTTTTACAACAATATGGTAATACATAATGCCAGGTATTGGATCGCAAGTGTTTTCCAGAATCATATCAGGTACTAAAGAAGTACTACATCCAGAACCTAAAGAAATATTGACTCGATCGTTACACACGACACTTGGATTACCAACAGAAAACACAGTAGACACCGTTTTGGTCTCATCGGAGAGCAAGGTATATTTGATTGAGTAAACACCTATTGCAAAAGATTGCGTAACGGTGATACCTCGCGATTTAGACACAATTGCGTCAATACAATGTCCATAATTACCAGCTACTTGTACGCGCACATTATCATTAATAACCCCACACTCTGTTGATACATCTATCCCCGGAATAGTTATAACACTAGAGTATTCTCCACACCATACTTGGGACCGAATATCAGGTGTTTTTAATTGTACATTTCTTTCTTGGCAATTAATCCAAGCCTTCCAGCCTGTTCCTTTATTGTAGTCTCCATTAGTTCTAAAGCGGAAAGATAAACAACCTGTCTTATTAATATTTGGATCGCAACTTGCTTGTACCCATGCACCAAATGCAGCGGAAGCACTTCCTCCATATGCACTATTAATATAGGTAGCAGTTCCATTTTGCATTTGCTCCAAATCTCCTTCATATACTTCTAAAGCATCTCCGTTTGCTACATCAAAATGGGTAAAACTAATCTTGATAACTTGCCATGGATTTTGTGGACAAAAAGTAATGGTATCCGTGTTTGGTTTCTCATCAAGATAGAGTGGAGAACCCCAACTATTAAACTGATTTTCTTCCTTACAATTGATGATCGTATGGCTAATAGCTTTTCCTTCTGTAGGCATGGTAAAAACCTGCCCAACTGAGTTGGACAGGATACCATTAGTAGCTTCCTTAAAGCTATTTCTTTCGGTTGCAGGTAATTGTATGATAGATATAAATAGTAGCACCAATGATAAAAAGAACGCTACTATGCGGGTAGAGTTATACAAGGTTACGTTGCCAGTTAAAGGCAAGAAAGTGTAAACTTTGCTCATGGGTAAATTAAATTTAATGCCGTAATTAACTTGTTGAGATTGACAAATTAATTATACTGAAATACGGTTTTTGGTTAAAAAATCAGCGGTTGTTCCTAACAGTTTTTGTTTAGAAAAAAGCATAGCAAGGGCCTTACTAAAAGTGTGGCACTTCTTGTTTCCTAGACTAGCATATTCTAAATGGAGGGTATTAATTAAATGGGTAGATTACAAACTACCTGTTTAATTGATACGCACTACTTAAAGAACTGTAAACAGTATTGCTGTGTCAAATCGTAAAGAGTCGATAGACAATTGGTTATACATCCTTGTCAAGACTTGCTCTATAAGAACAGAAGTCTAGTATTCAATAAGCAATAATAGCTTATTGAGTTTTGTACACTTTATTAGAGGTAGAATGGCTCAATATTTATTTGTTAAGTAGTTGATTATGGTTGCCCATAGTCAATTAATTAACTTAGTAGACATAGAGTAATTGCCTCGTCAAGTGACAAGTTTGTACATTGTTGAGATAAACCGTATTATATTTTTCTTTAAGAATAAAGACAAGAAATGACTAATCCGTAAATTTTAGTCTTTGCCTATTTCTTTCACTTTCGAGAAGAGGTCAACACAAGGAATTAAGCCAAGGTGGTGCCAACGAAAGTGCGTTAAAGGAGGATGGTAAGTGAAATTCTTTTGTAAAATGATGTGGGCTTTTTGCATGTGCAAAAAGAAGGTTAGAAAAACAGAAGATGATTGGCACAAAGGCCTTGTGTAAGGGTACAATTGAAGTGTAAATGCACTGCAATCGGTTAGTGATTAACCGGTTCATGGAATCTGTGTTTTGGTCAAAAGAGTACCGAATTAATTCGGTA
>JALZWC010000477.1 GCA_023300255.1 Saprospiraceae bacterium
GTTTAGCTCGCACAGATTCAGACATTGTTCCAACAGTACAATCTGCTGGATTACCTGTCCAGTTTAATTCTGCATCTGTAAAATGAGCAGTAAGATATTTATTTTGATAATTATCAATAACGGTCTGTCTTGGACACTGAGCTGATAATTGGTACATAAAAAAAGTAAGAAAATATAGAAAGGAGAAATAACGGTGCATAGAATAGATTTATGGTTGTAACAGATGATTTTATATATGTGTTTAAAGATAGGTAAACGTTCTCGCTTTTGCTAGTGTATTGTTAATAATATATATTATTAATTAGAATATAACTTATTGATAATTACACAAAAAAGCCAAGAGATGAAACTAGCATCTCCTGACCTTATGGGTTTATAATTATATCTTTAGGCAATTTTTAATTAATTGGAGTGTAAAACAAAGTTGGGAAAGTTTCAATTCAATTGGTCCGATCACTTCCAGTGGTCGGATCAAGTTGGACGTTTCATCCGACTACTGGAAGTGATCGGATGAATTAATTGGCTGCCCTAAATTGTTTTACACTCAATTGATTATGGAGGATGTATAGATGGCAAACATTTTGAAAATGGCTGACATCTTTCCGTGAACCCTAGATATCAGCCAACTTTCAAAGTGTCGGATATCAAGAGTCCGTCTTAGCCTGACGGCTGTGGTTACAAACCTCGACAATCTACTATTTTCAGTAGTTTATAATTTTAATGAACCACCAATCGCTTAGTAAGTATACCAGTCTCTTGTTGCACTTGTACCATATATATGCCTGCTTGTAACCCACTCAAATTTAATGGTATAACCTGCGTTCCGCTATTAGCCGCAACAACTATTTGTTGAATTACCTTGCCAGTGATAGACCGAACTTGAATATGCAATGGTTTGTTAGATGCGATTAATTTAATGGAACTATTTCCGTTTGTTGGATTTGGGAATAGGGCAAAATCATTAGGTATCTCCTGTTGTAAAGGAATTTTATCTTGTACGTTATTTATATTCGTTGGTGTGTTTGTATTGCTAAAAATACTCCTTTCTTTTTTTGATAATGTATTAGTAGTTGTTGTTATAGCATTTGCTACTTTGTAACTAGTAGAAGGCGTATCAAAAGAAGATGAAGGACATACCCAAGCATGTTCCGCTTCGACTAAAGCATACTCCGCTACACAATCATAATCAGGCGTGCTCTGGCAAAATAATGTTCCATCTTGGAAATATAATTCCGTCCAAGTTGGTCCTTGAAGGACAACATATTTATAGCCCGTATAGAGGCTTGATCTGTATACCGTGATGGTTTCATTTCTACAGGTATCAGGATTAAATAGATCTGCTAACCAAGGGAAGCTACTATAAAAATTAGGGATAATACTACCACATTCAGTTTGACTTAAAATTTCTACGCCTGCGCAATCGGCTTCACACTCATTTTTGTAAGTATTGCCATCCATTCCGCATACAGGTAAGTCAGTATCTGGGCAAATACAAGCATCACTAGCAGATACACAAGTTAACTCAATCGTACCTTGAACGAAGTTACATGGGGACCAAAAATCCGCCCAAATAAAATCAAAATTGATCGTGGCGCCATCTTCAAAATCAAATACCATTCCTTCTGGAAAATAAGGATCATATATGGTCCCATTTGGCAATTCAATAAAAATAAATGGAGTGCCATCGCTACAATTAATTCTTCTTACGTTTCCAGTAAAATTGCTACAATCACCTGTTGGTTGATAAGGAAGCGTGGTGCTACATTTCCAAGTTTCTATTATTTCATCTACCGCATATAGGTCTGTGCAGATATAGGTAGGAGACCCCACACAGTACTGGGTTCCTTGTGCATTATATAAAATGGAACTACTACGAGTAGTTACTAATAAATAAGTATAGCCTCCAGATTTATATACGGTAACAGAATCTGCATCACAAGCTGTTGGATCAACGAAATTACTCAACCAAGAATACTCTGAGAAGAATGCTGGTATCTCTGCCGTTGTTGTGCAATTCGAGACGGTATTATCCGGCACACACGGATCGTTATCATCAGGATCATCCATTGCAGGAGTTCCATCTTGGTCGGCATCGACTATAAGGACATTACAATTAGCGACGGTATTATCAGGTACACACGGATCGTTATCATCTGGATCGTTACTAGCAGGAGTCCCATCTTGATCGGCATCTACAGGTGTAGAGGTAGTTCCACAAGTCCAAGTAGATAGTTCTTCTGAAACAGTATAATATTCTAAACAATTTAGTCCTGGACCATTGGTACAATATAAACTACCTTGATCATTATATAAAATAGAACTAGTGGCTGTCTCTATTAAAAGGTAAGTAAAAACGCCTGATTTATAGACTAAGATAGTTGTACCTGCACAATCATTTACATCGACAAAACCATTTAACCACGGGTAATCTGCGAAGAAGGCAGGTGGTAAATTTTCACCATCATTGGTATTACAATTGGCTAGGGTATTGTCAGGGATACACGGATCATTATCATCAGGATCATCTGTTGCAGGAGTCCCATCTTGGTCGGCATCGACTAGGACTACATTACAATTGGCTACGGTGTTATCAGGTACACACGGATCATTATCATCTGGATCGGTACTAGCAGGAGTACCATCTTGATCTGCATCAATAGGTGCTGGAGTAACCCCACAAGTCCAATTATGTAATTCTTCTGAAACGGTATAAAAGTCTAAACAATTTAATCCTGGGCCATTGGTGCAATATAAACCACCTTGACCATTGTATAAAATAGAACTAGTCGCTGTTTCTACTAAAATGTAAACGAAGGTTCCGGACTTGTATACTAGAAGAGTTGTACCTGCACAATCATTTACATCGACAAAATCATTTAGCCACGGGTAATCTGCAAAGAATGCAGGTGGTAAGTTTTCATCACCATTGATATTACAATTGGCTAGGGTATTGTCAGGGATACACGGATCGTTATCATCAGGATCATCTGTTGCAGGAGTCCCATCTTGGTCGGCATCGACTAGGACTACATTACAATTGGCTACGGTATTATCAGGTACACACGGGTCATTATCATCTGGGTCGGTACTAGCAGGAGTTCCATCTTGATCGGCGTCAATAGGTGTTGAGGTAGCCCCACAAGTCCAATTATGTAATTCCTCTGAAACGGTATAGAAGTCTAAACAATTTAATCCTGGACCATTGGTGCAATATAAACCACCTTGATCATTATAT
>JALZWC010000478.1 GCA_023300255.1 Saprospiraceae bacterium
TTTTATTTCCCGTAGCTAAGGCTACGAAAAATAAAAAAGGCTGTGTCCTAACAATCAAGCACTTACAACTGATTGCAGAATACATTCTTAAACAACTTCTATTGTAATTCTTTTATGACAGTTATATTTTTTTCTTAAAATTTAGTCTATTTCAAAGTCTTTAGAGTAGGAATTCCCCCTTAGATATATCCAGTTTTGACACTAAAATAGAGCATAAAATTTATTCTCTTGAATCCTGCACCAATCACCGTATTATAAATCTCTACAACTTTATCAATTTAGCATAATAAGCCCTGCCGCCTGAATTTATTTTCAAATAATAAACCCCTGCATTAAAATGCTGAACATCTACTATCGTAGAAGCCTGCAAAAGAGAATTCGGCAAAAGCGTCCGACCACTCAAATCCATTATAGAATAAGTAGCTTCCGCATCTCCATTCCAATCCAAGTATAAATTAGTAGCGACTGGATTTGGAAAATAATTCAAGGAAACTAAAGGATCAATATTGATGGTTGGCGTAGTACTATTACCACAAGAACTATCTTCTGCCGGCAAGATAGATAAATTCAAAACTCGAATAGAATCACAGCCATTTTGTCCTACAAAATTATTTATATAACTACCTGCATCGGTATAGCCTTCAAAATTTTCTCCGTCACAAATAGCTGTCGAAATAACAGTTTCTAATCTTGGACTCACTTTAAGTCTAAGTTCTCTAATAGAATCACAACCTGATACAGATTGAAATAAGTTTAAAAAATTACCCGTTCTATCAAAGCCTTCATAGCTCTCTCCTTCACAAATCGTCACCTCTATTATTGTCTCTATTTTACTACCAACTGTCAATCGAAGTGTTCTAATAGAATCACATCCAGAATTGGCTGTAAATAAATTAGTGTACGTTCCACTCGCTGTATATCCTTCAAAATTTTCTCCTTCACAAATAGCGGTTTCTATAGAAGTTGATATACTTGAAGCGACTATTAAATTTAATACCCGAATGGAATCACATCCATTATGGGAAACAAAAACATCTCTATACTGTCCACTATTAGTATAACCAAAAGCTACGCTTCCTTCACAAATACTTTGTGTAATACTATTTTCTATGGGTTGCTGTACAATTAAGTTTAGGGTACTTATGGAATCGCAACCAGAAGCAGTCGTGTAGGTATTTCTATACTCTCCACTTGCTGTATACCCATTAAAAGATTCTCCGGCACAAATACTTTGTGTCATCGTACTTTCAATAGTTTGTGCCACCACTAAATTTAAAATACTTATGGAATCGCAACCAGAGGTCGTTACAAAAGCATTTCTATATTCTCCACTTGCTGTATAGCCATTAAAAGATTCTCCGGCACAAATACTTTGTGTAATCCTATTTTCAATAACTTGTTCCACCACTAAATTTAAGATACTTATGGAATCGCAACCAGAGGTCGTTACAAAGGCATTTCTATATTCCCCACTTGCTGTATAGCCATTGAAAGATTCTCCTGCACAAATACTTTGTGTCATCGTATTTTCAATAGCCTGTTCTACGACTAAATTTAAGATACTTATGGAATCACAACCAGAGGCCGTTACAAAAGCATTTCTATATTCCCCACTTGCTGTATAACCATTAAAAGATTCTCCTGTACAAATAGATGCAGAAGTACGCGTTTCCAAATTAGCAGCTATACTAAGGATAATCGTATGGACAGAATCACAACCATTTATATTATTATAAGTATCTGCATAGACACCCGCTTGGGTTCGTCCACCATAATTAGCTCCTTCACAAATACTAACTTCTTCCCTAGTAGCTATAACGTCTTGATAAAACGAGACCTGTACCGTATGTAAAGAATCACAGCCTGTAGCACTAGTATAATTAAAGGTAGCAGCACCTGCTTCTCGAACGGAATTCCCACCCTCTATCCATGCATCTCCTGAACATATTTCTACACTAGAAAATCCTGTAATTTGATTCGTTACAATTAAATTAATAGTAACAATACTATCGCAACCTGATGAAGCAGTCAACGTGTTGGTGACCACTTGGGAAGCACAATAATTAGTACCACCTATTACCATACAACTTCCAGCACAAATAGTCTGCGTTACCTGCTGTTGAATACTTGGTAAGACTCTTAGATTTAAAGTTCGTATAGAATCACATCCACTGTTTACACTTTGATAGGTATCCATATAAGTACCTGCTTGCACTCGACCACCGTAATTTTCTCCTTCACAAATACTAGCATTAATAGTACTTTCTATCGTCGTCGAAATACTCAAATTAAGAACTCGAGTAGAATCGCAACCAGCAGCATCTTGAAAGGTATCTGTATATTGACCACCTTGAGTATAGCCTTCAAAAGAAGCGCCATTACAAATTTGTTGGGAAATTTCCGTAGCAGTAGTACTACAGCCTAAAACAGTAATCGCACCAGGAACTAATACCGCAGCTTCGGCACCATCCAATCCAATGAATTCTGGATGCAACGGCGTCTGAACACTACTATCAAATACAAGCGCACTTGTCCCTGGTCGTTTAGGCGTAAAGCAAAGAGTAAACACTGCGGAGCTATCAGGCAAGGCCACTGGAGCAGTGAGGTTTTCATTGATCCAAGCTACTCTAAACATACCCTCAAATTCTTGGTAAGAGGATTGTAAAAAGTAGGGAATATTCGGTTTTTCCACTCTAGAAAAACCTACTATATCCTCATTCCAAGAAATAGTAAACTGAAACCCGATGAGGTCGAAATTACAAGCCATTACCTCGACACACATTTCCTCGCCCATTTTAGCGGACTCTGTGCCGATTATAAAACTTAATTGATCTGGGTTAGCGGAATTTGCTAGAAGAGTAGTAGAAAAAAAACAAAAAATAGTAGTAAGTAACAATGAAACAATAACTCCACTATTTGGACGATCTCTTTTGCCTCTATTTTTTTTTAAAAAATACTTCCGTAGCTCTGCTATGCAAGAATTTTTTAAAAAAAACTGAAGACAAAATAAACTCGCCCAACTTGATGGACTTCTTATTTCATTGTTACTAAATAAAATAAAGCTTCCTCTCTGAAGAATGGTCATACCTCGAATATTTTAAATGAATAACAGGTAAAAATAGTTCCCTAGTTATCTAAGGAATGGTTTGAGAATAACTTCAGCAAAGAACCTAAGTTTATTCTCAAATCATTCCTAATGAGCAGCCTGTATTTTGTTTATACATTCGTTTTAAAATTATATAAAATATACGAAAAAAAAGTTAAATAGTTATTAAAAACCTAAGAATTAGTGGTGTAGTTGTGCAGATTTTGACTAATACCCGTCAAAATTGTATAAAGCCCTATTCTCTCAATAGCTAAGTGAATCAAAAGTAAATACTTTAAATGCCTCAATCAAAACACTAACAAGCTGATTTACAATTTATTATCTATTAACTGAGTATTAAACTACTCGTACAAATAATGTTTTTCCTTACTTTTTATCTCTTGAAAAAAAAAGACTTTTGTACAAAATATTTTACCTGATTGTATAACCTTATAACCTATTTGTAATGCGTCAATTAAAGTGGATTTTCTCCATCAGTTTATCCTTACTATTCTTACTTCCCTTACAAGCAACAGACTTTACTATCTCTGGTAAGGTGAGATTATTCACTGGAGATGTTCCTTCCCCTTTTACGAAAGTAGATATCAGCGATGAAACTGGTAGCTATACTGCTTCCCTTTTCACTAATTTCAACGGTAAGTATAAAACAACTTTCGACCTTCCTGAGGATGCTAGTCTTAATTTCACGATACAGGTAAAAGATATTTGTACCAATCAACTTATTTTAAAATCTACTACTAACGCTACTGTTAATGCTACCGTAGATTTTATTATGTGTGATTTACTAGGTGCTGAAGAAGAAGAAGAAGAAGAAGAAGATACAGCAGAAGTAGAAGATATCTTTGACATATTAGACAGTCTCGGCGTAAACGGAACAGAAGATATTGAAGATATCTTTGATAGCATTGATGGAATTGAAGATGCAGATGACTTTATTGGTTTGTTAGATAGTCTTGGATTAGATATTGGAGGTATTGATGACATCACCGATATTCTAGATGGCATTGCTGGCAGCAGTATTGAAGACGTGGATGATATTATCGGCTTGTTAGATAGTCTTGGGGTAGATATTGACGGCATTGATGAGATCACGGATATTCTAGATGGCATCGCTGGTGGGGACATTGAAGATATAGATGATATTATTGGTTTATTAGATAGTCTTGGATTAGATATTGATGGCATTGATGACATCACCGATATTTTAGATGGTATCGCTGGTGGAGATA
>JALZWC010000479.1 GCA_023300255.1 Saprospiraceae bacterium
GATAGCGAACAATGGCATCGACGAAGATTGTAACGGTTCAGATTTAGTAACGGTATTAGACAATGATAACGATGGCTTTACGGATGATGTGGATTGTGATGACAGCAATGCGGCTATTAATCCAAGTGCAGCAGAAATAGCGAATAGTGGCTTTGATGAAAACTGCGATGGTGTTTCTTTAATAATTGATAATGATAACGATGGCTTCAATTCCAGTATAGATTGCGATGACAATAATGCCAGTATTAATGCAGGCGCAACAGAGATCGCCAATAACGGAATCGACGAAGATTGTAACGGCTCAGATTTATCAACTGTGATGGATAATGATAATGATGGTTTTACAAATGATGTAGACTGTAATGACGGTAATGCGGCCATTAACCCAGGTGCAGTAGAAATAGTGAATAGTGGTTTTGATGAAAACTGCGATGGTATTTCTTTAATAATAGACAATGATAACGACGGCTTCAATTCTAGTATAGACTGTGATGACAATAACCCAGATATTAATGGACGAGCAGAAGAAATACCCAATAACGGGATAGATGAAAACTGCGACGGAGAAGACTTGACACAAGTCATTGATGAAGATGGCGATGGATTTACCACTGTTGTAGATTGTAATGATGGTGATCCGAATATCAATCCACTTGCTGTAGAAATCCCAAACAATCAGATTGATGAAGACTGTGATGGTATCGCTTTATTTATTGATGAAGATCAAGATGGCTATCATACCGATATTGATTGTGATGATACAAATCCAACGATTCATATTGATGCAGTGGAAATACCCAATAATGGGATAGATGAAGATTGTAATGGAGAAGACTTGATGCAAGTCATTGATGAAGATGGAGATGGTTTTACAACCTTATTAGATTGTGATGATAGCGATCCGTTAATTAATCCAGGAGCGGAAGAGATTAATGGAAATGGGGTAGATGAAAATTGCGACGGGCTGTTTACTACCAGTACTTTTGAACAGGAACTAGCTAAGACATTTAAGTTGTTTCCGAACCCATCGAATGGGGCACTTTATTTAGCAGACAATGAATATGTTGCAGGTATTTTTAAAATTGAAATAAAGGACTATTTAGGCAAGACCTTATCTCAACAGTGGATTCATAAGAATACCATAATGCCTATTGATATTAGTCATTTAAATAATGGATTATTATTAGTGAGTATTCATACGGAATATGGTGTTTTAAATAAACGAGTGGTGTTGGTGAGGTAGGAAAAAATTAATATTTCTCACGAATTCATTAATTTTATATAGTAATTAATGAATTCGTGGGGAATATTTTACTGAACAATAATCCGTTTACTCTGCATACCTGATTTAGAATAGAACTGAAGAAAATAGACCCCACTTGCAGGAGTAGCTATCGTTATCGAAATAGTAGATATTTTCTCCGCTTGGTCAATAGGTAAAGTCTGAATAACTTTTCCTTGTAGGTCAACAATTTTAATCATTTCTGGTCTGTCTTCGACCTTTGAAAAATTAATATAAAATTGTCCATTATTAGGATTAGGATATACTTGATATTGGTTAAATACTGTTCTAGCAGAAGTCGAAATTAAGGCATTCGATGGGATGCTTTGGATATTCCCATTCTGGCAAACCCAAGTATCTTCAATAGTTACTAAATTATATAAAGCAGTACAAGAATAATTTGCTTGATTGGTACAATATAAGGTTCCAGCTTCATTATAAAGTTGAGCGCTATTTGCCGTTTCTATAAATAAAAACTTAAAAGTTCCTTGCTGATAGACGGTTACTTTAGCATCACTACAGGTCAATGGATTGGTAATATCTGTTAACCAAGGATACATGGAGATTAATGCTAAATCAGTAGCATTATCTGTACAAGACCATCGAGTGATTTCTTTATCAATTTGATAAAAATTGGTGCAATTGTAGTTGGCAGAATTAGTACAATAAAGCACACCATTTGCATTGTATAATACGGTATTCTCTTCATTTTCTATTAGTATATATTCAAAACCACCAGACTCATAAATTAATAGATTTGCCGTACAATTAGTAGGATCCAAAATATCATTTAACCAAGAATAAGTATTGAATATTTCAGAGGTGTTTGAACTAGGTGCAGTAGGCGTTTCTACTTCGATACTACAAGACTGTGATGTGACCAATTCTGTTAGTCCAAATACTTCCAAACAATTGTAATTATCTGCATTGGTACAATATAATTGTCCTTGTTCATTGTAGAGAATAGAACCATTTGGAGAAGTAATTAGAAAGTAAGTGTAAATTCCAGTTTTATAAATAGCTACACTTTCTTCTGCACAATTCTTAAATAGATTAGCTAAGGCTGGGTAGCTAGTAAGTAGCTCATTTTTTTCTGTAGTTGCTGGAGCTGTACTAGTTATAACTGTACCTGTACAATTACAATTGCCATCTTCCACATCATTCTGAGTGTTAGGGTTATTATCGTTACAAGAGGTGTTGGCTACTGGGCATGGAGTGCCCACACAGTTACAATTGCCATCTTCTATATCATTTTGAGTATTAGGATTATTATCATTACAAGAAGTGCCTGAAGGAGAACAAGAGATGATAGGAGTTCCTTGACAATTACAATTGCCATCTTCTATATCATTCTCCGTGGCAGGATTATTATCATTACAAGCAGTTCCAGAAGCTGGACAAGAAATGGTCAATGTTCCTTTACAATTACAGTTCCCATCCTCCACATCATTTTGTGTATTAGGATCTCCATCATTACAAGGAGCATCTGGTGCAGGGCAAAGTATTCCTCTACAGTTGCAAGTCCCGTCTTCTATATCGTTTTCTGTGATACTTAAGCCATCATCACAAGGAGTGCCAATAGCAGGACAAAGGGTTCCTATACAGTTACAATTGTCATCATATTGATCTTCTTTAGTAGAGGCTTGACCATCATTGCAAGTTGTTCCTGCGGGGGGACAAAGTTCCCCAATACAATTACAATTTCCATCTTCTGCATCATTTTTGGTATTAGGATTTTTATCATCACAACTAGCTCCTACAGGTAAACAAGGCCCATTGCTTATTAGTGATGCTCTTGGACCATTTAAAGCGGCTAGCATTCTCATCTTCTGGCCTTGGGTAAACATAGTTAAACATTCATCATCCGAATAATCCATGAAATTATTGAAGTTGATGCCATCACCTGTAGTCGTACAAAAATCATAGAGTGGATAGTTAGGACATCCAAAGCTCGATGTATGTTGATTAGGCGTATCTGCTACAAGGTCATCATCTTCACATCCTCCATCTAAACCCCATAGATGTTCCAAATTAAAATAATGCCCCATCTCATGGGTAGCTGTTTTTCCTAGATGATTAGGAGCAGAATTGGCTGCGGTACCAGTAGTGCCAAAATAATTATGTCCTATAACTAAACCATCATCTTCTTTAGCTGTCCCAGGCGGGGAAGCAAATCCAAGAAAATCATTCCCAATATTACAAACCCATATATTGATATATCGTTTATTGTCCCAAGCATCTTTGCCTCCAGTAGCATTGGCATACCAGCGCTCAGTTTGGCCAATTTGATTCACATCAGTTCTAGTTCGAGTTATACCCTTAGTTGGACTACCGTTTGGATCAACACTCGCTAGTTGAAATTCAAATCCTATTAATGCGGAGAGAGATTGAAAAGAGGAAGGGGTTATAGAATAATTAAAATCAGATAAATTAAAATCTTTATTTAATACTTCAATCTGAGATTGTATTTGTGCATCACTAATATTTTCCTCCTCCTTATTCCATAAAACATGTACGACTACATCCAGTGTGACTACTTGTCTAGACCTTGAGCTTTGGTTATTATTTCTAACCCAGTTTTTGGTATACTGATTAAGCTGCTCTATTTGTTGGAGAATACTAGGTGTTTGTTGGATATGTTGTTGCCTAACTATATTGGTCTTACATTTTTGAGCGGTAGCCGAAATAGGTAGATAAAAGCCAACTAAGAGCAGTAGACATGCTTGGAGATAAATTTTCATGATATGGATATTATAATTGACCTTTTATTGTAACTATAAGTAGTCGGACATAAATAAGATAACAATTTAAAGGAGCTTATTTTTTGTAACTACTCAGGTGTCAGGGGCGAGGTGTCAGGAGTCAGGAAGTACAGTGCTGCCACCAAGTCTACATTTGCTTTTATTGCAAAG
>JALZWC010000480.1 GCA_023300255.1 Saprospiraceae bacterium
TGTAGTCAAAATGTAGTTAAGCTCTGCATCTCTGCGTCTCTGCGTTCAATTTTTTTCATTGGCGACAGCCAATCCTGAATACTTATGTATATACCATAGGTCGAGCCGCCAGGCAGAATTCATTCATCAAAAAGGAATACACTAATTTTTGTGTATAGCTTGCTTCTAAATTCGTGGATTACTGGTAATAATTATACGAATAATATCAACTACGTTGATAAACATGTCTAAATAATTTTTAAAAAAGCCCACCTTCCTTCCAAATACTACGTAAATTCATCCCAAATAACGGAACATGAGAAAAACCTACGGTAATACTTGGTGGGGCAAACAATGGTTGAATGCCCTCAGCTATATAGATAATTCTAATCGCCTACCTAGAGGCAGAACTTATGCCAATAAAGGCTTGGCAAGAGACATAGAAATAAATACTAATACAGTCACTGCGAATGTACAGGGTACTCGTCCAAGACCCTATAAAGTGAATATTTCTATTCCTATCTTTACCGCCAATGAAAAGGCAAAAATCATTGATATTGTCACTGGAAATCCTATCTATTTATCTAAATTATTAAATCGTGAATTACCGAATGAGTTGAATAAAGCTTGCAGTCGGCAAGGGATTGAGTTATTTCCTAATGCATGGCGTGATTTGAATGGTAGTTGCTCTTGTCCCGATCATGCCGTGCCCTGTAAGCATATGGCATCGGTACTTTATTTGATCGCTAATGAAATAGATAAGAATCCTTTTTTGGTTTTTCAATTGCACGATTTTGACTTATTTAAGGGTTTAGAAGGAGTGGGGTATACGGCTTCTGGTCAAACAGAGATTTCGTTTTTATCAGCAAAAGATTTACGAACGAATACGGCATTTAGTGACGTCCCTTTTGAGTGGTCAGCTGCTACTTATGCTGCCTTAGATTTTTCTACGATCCCAACATGTAAAGAGCAGTTGCTAACGCTACTTAGCGAGCGACCTGTTTTTTATCCATCGGGGGATTTTAAGAAAATAGGGAATCAGGTATATAGTAAGGTAGCTAAGAATGTGGAGAAGCTAGTCAAAAAAAGAAGCGAAGAAGTGCTGACGCCAGAGATGGATATGGTGGATGAAGTAGAACTGCTTTTTGATGGTGAAAATGACTTCCTAGAATGTAGTTGTAGAGATAGTCGAGGAAAAGCAGTATTGACTTTTGATAAACCTAGTGATTTAGTAAAGTGGTTAGATCTAGTGCCACCTAACCGAATAGAACAATTATCTACTGATTTAAGAGGCTTGTTTTTGACTTACCATTTGGCAGAAAAACTCATTTTGCAGAGTGCCTATATTCCTCAGTTACTTCGGATAGGAGCGAAGCGATATAAGATACGTTGGTTGCCAGCGGTACTTAATGAATCGGTTCGGACGATTTTTGAACAAGTAAAATTATTATGTCCTACCACCATCCTTCATTATAAAATAGGCAAAGAAATATCCCAAGCTACAGAAGAAGATTATTTCCCTAATCTTCTATCTTTTTTTATTAATTACTTTGTGCAAACGTACCATTCCTTAGATGTTCGATTGCAAGCACAACCAATCAATCAACTGTTTTTCAAAGGTACATTGGAAGTCTTTAAAGATTTTGAAACTAGAGAATATCCAAATGCTATACAACTATGGTTGAGCAAATATTATATCGTTGAAAAAGATTATGTTCCCGTTTTACAAATTGAAGATTTTGAAAATTTAGGGGATGGTTTCGAAGTGAAAATCACTATTGATGATACCACTAAGCCCTTAGAAACCCCGATCGCTTTAAAAGATTTATTTGCTAAAAATACATTCAAGAATATTCGATTGGGGGTATTACGAGATTTAGCAATGCTCTCTGATTATTTTCCCCATATCAATCAAGTAATCGCCTCCAAAGGAAAAGAGCAATTAGTATTCGATTCAGATGAATTTGTACCTATTTTATTTAAGATATTACCTACTATTCGCTTATTTGGTATTAAGGTATTATTACCAAAAGCACTACGGAAATTACTGCGTCCTAAAATGTCTATGATCCTAGAAGGAGAAGAAGGCTCAGGAGTGGTCAAAAAAACGTCCATCATTAACATGGAAGAAATGATGCGTTTTCAATGGCGTATTGCTCTTGGGAATAAATTGTTGACAGAGCAGGAGTTTTTAAAAATGGTCAAGCAATTCTCAGGCATTGTCAAATTGAATGACGAGTATCTATTTTTTGATGAAAAAGAAATAGCTTCATTAATTGATAAAATAGAAAATCCCCCGACAATAGATAGTCACCAATTATTACATATTGCCTTGACAGAAGATTATAAAGGGGCTAAAGTACATCTGGATAAAAACACCAAAAAACTTATTGATAATTTACTGAAAGAAGAAGATATAGCAGTACCAACTAATCTTAAAGCAACTCTCCGTCCGTATCAATTAAGAGGATATCAATGGATGTATAAAAATGCTCGATTAGGCTTTGGTAGTTTGATAGCAGATGATATGGGATTGGGTAAAACCTTACAAGTAATCGCTACTTTATTAAAGTTAAAAGAGGACGGAGAATTTGAAAAGCATAAAGGTTTAATTATTGTTCCTACTACTTTATTGACTAATTGGCAAAAGGAAATAAATAAATTTGCGCCAACTTTAAACGCTCATATTTATCATGGGTCTAAAAGAAGTTTAGCGCCTTTAAAAGAGGCCGATTTATTAATCACAACTTATGGCGTAGCGAGGAGCGAAACGACTAAACTCAATAAAGAGAAGTGGCTTACGGTAGTGATTGATGAAGCACAAAATATTAAGAACCCATCGACTGCTCAAACAAAGGCGATCAAGAAAATAAAAGCACCAGTAAAGATCGCCATGAGTGGTACGCCTGTTGAAAATCGCTTGAGTGATTATTGGAGTGTATTCGATTTTTCAAATAAAGGCTATTTAGGAACCCTTAAAAAGTTTAAAGAAAATTTTGCGAATCCTATCGAGAATGATAAAGACAAAAAGCAACTAAGAAAGTTTCGTAAAGTCACGGAACCTTTTATTTTAAGAAGACTTAAATCAGATAAAACGATTATTAAAGACTTACCTGATAAGATTGAAAAAGACCAATATTGTAAACTAACCTCAGAACAAACGGCAGTATATCAAAGCGTAGTAGATGCTAATATGAATGCTGTAGAATCAGCAGAAGGCATTGGTCGACAAGGGCAAATTTTAAAACTAATCACTGCGCTGAAACAAGTTTGTAACCACCCGAAGCAATTTTTGAAAAAAGGAAAAGACGACCCTGCTTTATCTGGTAAATGTGGATTGTTATTTGATCTATTACGGCAGCTATTAGATAACGGAGAAAAAGCACTAATATTTACACAGTACCAAGTAATGGGTAAGTTATTAGTTAGAATGCTGGAGGCGGAATTTGGCCTAGAAATTCCATTCTTATATGGTGGCGTAAGTCGTAAAAAGCGAGACGAAATGGTAGAAGATTTTCAAAATAATCGGACGACTAGGATTATGATACTCTCTTTAAAGGCAGGAGGTACAGGTTTGAATCTTACGGCTGCCAGTAATGTGATTCACTACGATTTGTGGTGGAACCCTGCTGTAGAAGCACAAGCAACCGATCGGGCATATCGTATTGGACAAACTCGAAACGTAATGGTTCATCGCTTTATTACAAAGGGTACTTTCGAAGAGAAAATAAATAAGCTTTTACAAGAAAAAAAGAATCTAGCGGATATGACTATTTCTACAGGAGAAAAGTGGATTGGGGATTTATCTAATAAAGAATTGAATGAATTAATTCGATTGGAAGGGCAGTAGTTCCATCTCTGTCTTACCTTTTACATAATCTAATTAGAAATTAAATTATACTTGTTTTTTATTGTTATACATTTGTAAGGACTTATTAATAATAGTAAGGCAAAGTGAAAGAATAAATTAGCCATTTTAAACTGCCCTTTTTCCTTCTAAGAAATCCTAAAAAAGGAACCGTAGCCCAGCTA
>JALZWC010000481.1 GCA_023300255.1 Saprospiraceae bacterium
AAGGCTTAGATAAACTTGTCCTTTTTTATAAAAAAAAAGCTAAACCCTTTTCTTTATTAGGCTTAGCTTTTTTTATTAAACTCTTATTTTAAAATCATACAAAAACAGAATAGAGCGTAGAAAAGCGAGAGCAGAGATAAATTTCGTTTAAAAGTCAATGAAATTTCGTCTGTTTTTAATCGAAACCCATCTCTATTCTCTACTCTCGCTTCTCTATTCTAAAAAAAATCTACCCCCCAATAGGCCCTAACTCTACCCCTTCCGAATAAGCCACCTTCACTCCATTCTTACTAAAAGAATTTTTAATAGCAGCATAGGCAGCATACGTTACTTGCCAATAAGATTCTGGATCAATATATGGACGAACAGCCACTACGATATTATGACTATCATAAGATTCTATCCCTACTAAGGGTTCAGGGTCCCGTATGATGCCTGGAACAGTAGATAAAGCCTCTCTAATCAAATTTTCTACTTTATCATATTCTTCTGCATAAGGCATCGTTACTTGCAACTCTAATCTTATCCGACCTTTTGTTGAATAATTAGTAATCGTATCGTCTGTCACTTTCCCATTAGGAATAATTAAGGTCTTGTCATTCGGTGTGATGATCGTAGTATTGAAAATTTCAATAGCCTCTACCTTTCCAAATTTTTCACCCATAGCTACCCAATCTCCTACCTTATAAGGCTTTAAGAAAACAATGGTAATACCAGAAGCAAAGTTGCCTAAAAATCCCTGTAAAGCCATCCCCACAGCAAAACCCACTGCGGCAATTAAACCTAATAAAGAAGATACCTCAAAACCGACAATACTAGCGGCTACCAGTATTACTGCTAATTTCAATACGATATCAATAATAGATCCTAAGAAAGTATTGACTTCATTAGATACATTTGCTTTTGCTATGCCCCCTTTTAGTAGTTTGCCTACCCGACGAGCAATCCAAAAACCTATAAACAGCACTAATGCTGCTAAGATCAGTTTTGGTACAAATACCACCGCCCAATCCATTAAATTACCTAAATATTGATTAAGCTTATCCGTGCTTAAGTTTTCCATGATTACATTTTGTATTTTGTGTAGTTAGTAGCGTTTGTGTTTTGTGGAGTTAGTAGAGAAATTCTTTAAACTACCTCATTAGTTTAAAATAAAGCCCAAGATTAAAAATTTCTACTCAAATGGGAACTTTTTTAGTTAATAAATAGTTTTATTAGCGTGTAAGTAACGAGGAGATAATAAATGTATATTCTTGGGTAGATTATTTTTTTCTTAGTTTTCTTTTAAAAGCGGGAGTATTGTTGATACTATGACTGGTTTTAAAAAGGAAAATAAGGAAAAAAGAAGCAGCCAAGAGTGTATAGTTATTATTTCGTCGTTACTAAGTAACGACGTAAGAGAATTTACTACAAGAAGAACCCTTTCCTCTAAACAGCTCTCCTTTATTCTATTCCACCAAATACGTAGCTTAAATCTCTGGTCTGAGCATATCACCTACTCCTTATGAGCACATCCCTACTCAGACCAGAGGTCTAAGCTACCTTTGAGCCGCCTTTGCTTTAGCAAACTTGTCGATTTATGGATCAATTTATGAATATAACTATTTGTTTACGTTAAAAACTAAACCCCTAAACTATACCAAAAAAGAAATACTTTTGTATTTAAGTGGCAATGTGTTATCAATGCCAAAAAAAAACTATATGTCAAAAAAATCATTTAAAAAAATAAAGGGGCAGAAGATCCCTTCTAATATATTAAAGAAAGAAATTATTCGTCTTTTTAAGAGACACACCGATAAAAGATTTAATGCCAAGCAGATCATCAAGAAACTAAAAATTGAAAATAGTAAAACATCTGTTAATACTGCTTTAGATACTTTAGCTGAGGAAAAAATGCTAAAGCATATTGGAGAGGGCAAGTTCCGATTTAACGGCAAAATTAAAGCTAGTACTAAACGGGCTACGCTTGAGGGAATCGTGGATATGACTAGAACTGGGGCTGCTTATATTGTGATAGAAGGGCAAGACGATGATGTACACGTTTCTCAGAAATACATAAATAATGCCTTGCATGGAGATAAGGTAAGAATCCGCAGTTGGACGCCGTCTGGGAGAAGAAAAGCAGAAGGAGAGGTAGAGGAAGTAATAGAAAGAGCCACGGCACATTTCATTGGTACTTTATCTAAATCCAAACGATTTAGTTTCGTGATGCCAGATAGAGAGAATATGCCAGTCGATATTATTGTCTACCCAGAGCATTTAAATAATGCAACGGATGGAGATAAAGTGGTGGTAAAGATCACGAAATGGCATGGAAACGGTAAAAAAAGCCCTATTGGACAGATTACTTCGGTATTAGGAAAAGCAGGGACTAGTGATATCGAGATGAAATCCATCTTGATTAATAATGGATTTAATTTGGAGTTCCCACCTGAAGTAATAAAAGAAGCAGAGAAATTTCGAGATGTCATCGATGAATCAGAAGTCGCGATTCGTAGAGATATGCGCTCTGTCACGACCTTCACGATTGACCCACATGATGCTAAGGATTTTGATGATGCTTTGTCTATACAATATTTAGATGATGGAAATTGTGAAATAGGAGTACACATTGCAGATGTAACGCATTTCGTGCGCCCTGGCACCGCTTTAGACAAAGAAGCCTTTACTCGTTCCACTTCTGTATATTTAGTCGATAGGGTATTACCTATGTTGCCAGAAAATTTATCTAATGGTTTGTGTTCTTTAAGACCGAATGAAGATAAGTATACTTTCTCTGCGGTTTTCACTTTTGATAAAAAAGATAAATTAGTCGATCGTTGGTTTGGTAAAACATTGACGCATTCTGACAGACGATTTGCCTACGAAGAAGCACAAGAAGTAATAGAAGCTGGCGAAGGAGATATGGCAGAGGAGTTAAAAGTAATGAACCGTATCGCTAAGAAATTGAGAAAAGCTAAATTCAAAAATGGCGCTATTAATTTCGAGACAGAGGAAGTAAAATTTAAGCTAGATGAAAATGCGGTCCCTATTGACGTTTATGTAAAAGTACGTAAGGAGACGCATTTACTAATAGAAGATTTTATGCTATTGGCTAATAAAGAGGTGGCCAAATTCGTAGCGACTAAAGAAAAGCCAGAGATACCATTTATCTATCGAGTACATGATGAACCTAATCCAGACAAAGTAGCAGATTTTGCTCGTTTTGCAATGGAACTAGGCATTAAAATGAATATGGATACGCCTGAACAAATCGCTAAAAGTTATAATGACCTTAGTGAAATGGCGGAAGATAATGATACGTTAAAAATGCTACAGCCTCTGGCTATTCGTACCATGGCTAAGGCAGAATATACTTCTGAAAACATAGGTCACTACGGTTTAGCATTTGAATTTTACTCGCACTTCACCTCCCCTATTCGACGGTACTCTGATGTGCTTTGTCATCGAATTTTATATAAGGTATTAGCTAGTAAAAATTACCGAGTTAATAAGCAGGAGTTAGAAGATAAGTGTAGACATATATCTTTCCAAGAACGGAAAGCAATGGATTCAGAAAGAGAGTCTATTAAATACAAGCAAGTTGAATATATAGAAAAAAATGTAGGCGAAACTTTTGAAGGTATCATTTCTGGTATTATTGATAGAGGTTTATTTATCGAATTAAAACATAGCAAGTGCGAAGGCATGGCTAGCTTCAATACTTTAGGAGAATCTTTCGCAGTAGCAGAAGGCCGTTTAAAAGCTACTGGTAATCGTACGGGTAAGGAGTATAAGATGGGCGATACGGTGAGCGTGACTATTACTGGCGCTGATTTGCAAAAGCGACAGATTGATATGCGGTTGAATGTGGAGGAGGAGAAAGAAGAGGAAGAGATTAGCTGGTAGATACTTGGGCATCCAACAAATCTAAATATTAGATATTTATGTGACTCCGTATTCCAGAACATGATAATTACAAACAATAAAAGGCGCAAAGAACTTAATCTTTGCGCCTCTTTTTTTGCTCAAAATAAT
>JALZWC010000482.1 GCA_023300255.1 Saprospiraceae bacterium
TTATCTACATGCTTCCAACGCTCATTCATTTGTTCGAAAGTCTTGCCACCATCTTTGGTTACATGGTTCCAAGTAGACATAGAATAAACCGTTTCTGCTTCTGTTGGATGGGCTACGATCTCTTGGTAGTAATTTCCAGAAGTAGCATAGCTGCTTCTTTTCTCCCAGCTTGCGCCTCTATTAGTTGATCTATAAAAACCGCCTTTACTTTGTGCTGCTTCCACAATCGCATAAATATATTCTGGATTAGCAGGAGAAATAGCCAATCCAATTCTCCCTATTTCTACACTTGGTAAACCTTTATTTATTTTCGTCCACGTTGCCCCGCCATCTACACTCTTATGCATGCCACTACCTGGGCCACCGCCTACGTAGGTAAATACATGTCTCCGTCTTTGGTGCATACTCGCATAGAGCACCTCTGGATTTCTTGGGTCCATTACTAAATCATTCGCACCAGTGTGTTTATCGACTGTTAATACGGCTTTCCAAGTAGTTCCGCCATCTGTCGTTTTATACACTCCTCTATCTCCTCCTTCGCTCCACAATGGGCCAATAGCTGCTACATATACCACATCAGAATTATCAGGATGAACAATTACTTTTCCAATATGCTCTGAATTTTCTAGACCCATATTTTTCCAATTCTTGCCGCCATCCATTGATTTGTATACACCATCTCCGAAACCAACGGATCGTTGATTGTTGTTTTCCCCAGTCCCTACCCAAACCGTATTTGGGTTATTTGGATCTAAAGTAACGCAGCCAATAGAATAGGAACCTTGGCTGTCGAAAATAGGGGTATAAGTTGTGCCCGCATTCACTGTTTTCCATACGCCACCAGAGGCAGTCGCCACATAATATATACTTCGATTATCTGGATGTACCGCAAAATCAGCGATTCTACCAGAAGTCATAGCAGGACCTACGCCCCGCCATTTTAGGCCTCCAATAGATATATCGTCGAGGTAATTTTTTGCTGTTGTAACAGACTTATTTTTTTTGTTTTTTTGGGCGAGGGCTGGTTGGCAGCCTATGAAGAGAATTAGAGAAAAGAGTATAATGGATAGACTACTCGTTTTCTTAATAATTGAATGGTACATAGTAATTAGGTATTTGAATTAGAGTTCATATGCTACAAATATAATTAAATAGTCAAAAGAAGTAGTTAATCTTTTTTATAAAAAATATTTATCATTTTGATAAATATTTCGTATTTTGTGAAGAATCTAGCTAACTACACGTTATGAATTTAATAAATAACAAGACAAAAGAAAAACTAAAAGGAATAATTGAACCAATAGAAGACGATGAAGAGTTTGAAAAAATTAAAAAAAACAAACAATTCGCTTTCGATTGGACTGAAGAGAAGGAGAATCAAGTATTTAGAATTAGACTTCTAGAACAAGAAGAGACTCTTGGCTTAATTTCCATAATTGATTTTCCTAAAGAACTTAGAATCCATATCAACTTAATCGAAGCTGCTAAATCTCATAGAGGAAAAGAGAAACCTATTTTAAATATTGTAGGCTGTTTAATTGGATTTACATGCAAACAAGCATTTAAGCAAAAATATGATGGTTTTGTTTCTCTAGTACCTAAGACGCAACTAATTGATTATTATCAAAAAAAATATGGATTCCTTTTAGTTGGGATACAAATGGCGGTATTTAGAAAAACTGCAGAATCTATCATTCAAAAATATATCGGCAATGAAGAAGTTTGAAAAAATATATAAAGAATTACGTCAAAAATATACAGATGAAGAAATTGCTGAATCTATGCTTATTCCTCAGGATTTAACAGCCGAGGAGACTCAAAAAGCAAATGAAGAATTGTTGGCATTTAGATTAAAGTTATTAAACGAGCAAACAGAAGAGCAACGTCTTTATTCCGACTTGTTACGTTTTAAATATCTTATGGAGGATTATATCAAAACACATCCCTTTAATGAATCAAAAACTTTTGGAAAACACTTAGAAGAATATGTTCATATTTTAAAGCGAACAAAGAAACGATTATCTGAGGATTTAGCTATTCATTATACTCGACTTAGCAGAATTATAAATGACAAAGAAGAACCCAATATCGAGCTGATATACCGATTAGAAAAGCACTCTGCTAATTTAATTCCTGCCTTGTATTGGTGGAAATTGGTGACTAAAAAACAAGAATATTTTATTAAACAGGATACGCAAACTCGCCAGAAGGAAGGAGCTAAAGTGACGAATGGGCTTACGGTTCGAGCGTAACTTTATAATAGACCAAAACGAATACTGCTTTTCAAATATCACTCAATCATGTCAAATAACAAAGATCCACATGTAGCAGGAAAATATATGGCATTAACTGCGTTGAACAATTAGAGTGTAGGTCGCTCGTATTGTTGCATTCAGGACTAACCCACCAACAGCTGATGCTACGACCCTTCAATTATTCTATAACTTACCACCAAAGCAGCTCAAAATCGTGAACTATCCATCAAATATCTTAGTTTTGTTATAAACACAAGCGCATGTCAAGACATACACAAATAGATGTTAAGGATTTTCTACAAAGTGCAACAAAGCTGTCTTTAAAAGAATTAGAAACCTTTGTAAAAGAGTTAAATACTTTGATACAGAAGAAAAAACAAAAGGATAAAAGATATGGGGAAAAAGCATTACTTTCTCAATTAAATCAATTGGTTCTAAGTAAGCCACAGCAAGAATGGTATCATCTATATTCAAAGAAATTAGAAGAAGAAAGGATTACAACAAAAGAGCAAAAGAATATACGGCTTTAATCAATTTAGAGGAAGAGTTAAGAAATAAAAGAGTAGCTATTTTAATCCAATTAGCTCAAATTCGGTCTGTTACTTTACCTGTCCTAATGAATGATTTAGGTCTTAATAAGATAAGACGTGCCTAGAATTTATATTCCTGCTGCTATCCAGAAATTGGTCAAAGAAAGAGCCAATTACTATTGTGAATATTGTTACTCTCCTGCTGACTTCTCGCCCGATTTTTTTCAATTAGATCACATTCTACCTTTAAGCCTAGAAGGCACTTCCGATGCTAATAATTTAGCTTATGCCTGTGGAGGTTGCAATAATCACAAAACCAATAAAGTCAATTAGTTTGATCCACTAACTAATCAAGAACAGTGGTTTTTTCATCCTCGGACAGACATTTGGTCTGATCATTTTCAATGGAATGAAGATTACACCTTAATCATTGGAAATACACCTATTGCTAGACAGGCTGACCGAGAACGCTCGTAGTCACCCAATTTATTGGGTAGACTCCTGTATAATATTGTGATAATTAACACTTTACAAGTCAGCCCAATAAATTGGGCGACTACTTTTGCTATTCTC
>JALZWC010000483.1 GCA_023300255.1 Saprospiraceae bacterium
CTGCAAAGTTTAATATAAGGTGGAAGTTACAAACTTCAACCATCGATCGTGCAAGGATTAAAGATTATGGAATTGGTCCTAGTAGGAATGCTTTATTCGATACTATCCTAGCATGCTTTCCTTAAGTTGACGACATTCCACTTCCAGTGGTCGGATGAAACGTCCAGCTTGATCCGACCACTGGAAGTGATCGGACCAATTGGATGAAAATTGCCTCAGAATTGTTACACACTCCTATTAAATAAATCTTAATTGCGTTCTAAATTCAAACAATATGTATCTTTTGAACATTATAAATAATTAATAGTAATCAGGTCTTCTAAAGAAAGTTCTTACTATCATATATTATAATCCAAAGATACAGTTACTCTGCATAGTTTTTGACATTTTATAAAAAATTAAATACTTAATTTTTATATACTACTTAATTCAACAATAAAAGTAATTCCATTTAGTTTTCTTCTTATCTTTCGCTATCTAAATAACGATAGCCTTTTAAAAAGCTATCAGTAATTTTTTTCAAAATGGCCAGTACCCTAAATATTAATTATCAAGCACTCAAAATCCTTATCAGTACTGATAAGACAGAAGACGTATTGGCTATTTTAGAAAAAGAATTACAATCCAAACCACAGTATACAGACTATTTAAATGAAGTAATTGTTTTATCTGGTAATTTAACAAAATTAGATAGCGCCCGACGTATCGACACCTTAAGTCTACAACAATATACGACAAAGGCCAATCAAATTAATACGGCACTTTTAGAATTATTGGATGATTTAAAAGAAGGTAAAACACTCAACCCTACTATAGAAAGCAAACAATCTTCTCCCTATTGGAAAACAATTCCTTTTCTACTTGGAATGACCGTTCTTGCTAGTATCATAGGAGCTGCTACTTATTATTTTTTAACAAAAGAAAATACTCCTTCCATTACGCCATCATCTATTGCGTGGAGCTGTCCTACTTTTGATGACCACGTATTTGAAGTATTAGTTTTACCATTTCATGATGAACTCCCAGAAGGAAGAACGGCTCCTCACAAACAAATCGTCAAACGCTTAAATGAATATTGCCAAGAAGAAAATATAGTTGCACAAATAGGAAGGATACAACCAGACGAAACGATTAAAGCTATTTCTGATGAAAGCGAAGCTAGAAATTACACGACCAAATGTCAACCAGATATGTTGGTCTGGGGATTAGCGAATTTTCTAGAAGGAAACACGGCTATAACTACTAGTTATTCCATTCTAAATAAAACGGGTTTAGGACGAATTTCTGATTTTAGTCCAGAAGGCACCTTAGATACTTTACTCCAAGCAGCGTATTTCTCTTCTACCTTCGAAGGAGCGACTTCTCAAATAGAAGCAGTTTTGAAGAAATTACTGAAAACAATGGTGGCTTTTAATGAGCAAGATTATTCTACTGTGGTAGCTAAATCTATAGTTAGTAGTAGTGATCCACTAGAATCTGTTACCTTAGAAACATCCAAAGCTAGCATGTATATAGCTTATGTAAAAGCGGAAAGTCATTTGCATTTAAAGGAACCAGATAATGCGATCGATGAATATACGAAAGTTCTAAAATTGGAACCAACAGAAGTGTTAGCATTGAATAACAGGGGACATTTAAATTTTGAAAAAAAACGTTTTGATAAAGCATTGGTTGATTTCAATACTATTGAAACGCTTGGCAAGGCAGACTATGAAATCTTTTATAAAAAAGCAGAATGTCATGAACTTTTAGGAAATCTAGGGGCTGCCAAAAAAGATTTTTTCAAAGCGGAATCCTTGAGTCCACCTCAAATGAGAAAAACGATTAATACTAATTCAAAACGAGTAGAGAAAAAAATTCAGATTGAGCAAAAAAGTATTATTCCAGGGGTCAACCCCATTCCCGTAGATCCAAATGTGAATAGAAAGAATAGTACTGCTTTCGTAAATCAAAGGACAAAAGATATACAACTCAATACCTTACTAGACCAAGCAGAAATAAAAAATAATATCGGCGATATTACAAATGCTGCATTGACCAGTATCAATATCCTTTCTAAAGAACCAACTAACGAAAGAGCCATAAAAGCTTTAATAAAATCTAAGTATTTTAAAAATAATTCGATTACCTTAAAAGAGTTAAGACAAATTTCGCAATTAAAAGATATTGATATTATTAAATTAAAACGTTTTAACGACCCTATTTATAATAGTATTATTCAAAATGAATTGCTGACTCAGAAGAAGAAAAAGCAGAAGAAAAAGCAGAAGAAAAAAAAGAAGCAGTAGGAGAATTTTATTTAGCTTGAGGCTAGGCAACAAGAATATTAGACTTGTTACCCTTTAAAAAATGTGTAGGTGAAATTTTATTTTATTCATGCCGTAGGTACGACATGTGATCCAACCGTATTCATATGCCGTACCTACGATACGAATCGAGTGTGTAAAGAATTGGGGGAACATACATATATATTAAATCTAAATAAAACAATAAGATGTTGACATTTTTTACCACATAGGTACATAGGCCACATAGTTTTTAGAGAGGATCTTACTTCATAAAACT
>JALZWC010000484.1 GCA_023300255.1 Saprospiraceae bacterium
CTACAAGGTATAATAGATCGAGCGGGTTTATGCGATCCAAAAAAGGTAGCATACGCTTCATTAACATCAGACCAATAGGCGCCATCTGTGATGAAAGCGGTGGTTTTTAGTATATGCGTTCGATCCATGCCATAGGGCTTCAAAGCAGCTTCTGCCTTCTCCAATGCTAGAATGGTTTGCTCAATTATATTCTTAGGTACTTCTTTGGTGGTAGGATGAACGGGTAATTGTCCAGCGGTAAATACTAAGTTTCCAAACTGAACGGCAGGAGAGTAATGCCCAGGTGCTTTTGCTTTTTTCATAAACTATTTTATCGTTGTTTAATTAATTCGACCCACTTAAATATCACAAACTTACGATATTAGTAACTAAGTACGCTATAAAAGAAATTATACAGAACTATTTTTTGAAGTATTCTTGCCAGTTAAAATTTCTACCTAAAATGGTCCATCTAAGTTCATACACTTTTCTTATCATCTGAACAATATAGGCTTTAAGATGGTTTCCTATCAATAATATTGTACAGCGTAGAAAAATAGAATCTACTAATTACGGCATAGTCATTTTCTTTAGTAAGAGGAAAGCATGTGAACGCTTAAATCACAAAGTGGATGGGTAGTCAAAAAATGTACTTTACTATAGAATTCTCATTAATTTTTAATTTTTAAACTAAAAGTACAATGAAAAAGTTATTTTCAGTATGTTTATTTGTGGCATGTAGCTTGGGTCTAGCATTTGCACAAGATTTTGCAGACATGGACAAAAGTGTCGTAGACATTGCTTATTACCCAGCGAAAGCAGCTAAACGAGTATTTGCGAAAACACCTGGTGAACAAATGGCTGCAACACCTAAGATTCGAGTGATTTATTCTCGTCCAATGAAAAAAGGAAGAGAAATATTTGGAGAATTATTGGAATTTAATAAGCCTTGGAGAATTGGGGCAAATGAATCTACAGAGATTCTATTTATGACGGATGCTAAATTTGGCGACCAAGTAGTAAAGGCAGGACGTTATACAATGATTGCAATTCCTACTAAGAACGATTGGACGATTAAATTGAATGCTGAATTAGATGGTTGGGGTAACTATTCTTATGATGCAGCATGGGACGTGGCAAGTGTGACGGTACCTACACAAACTAGTATGGAGGAAATTGAAGCGGTTTCCATTACAATGTATGAAAAGGCAGCTAACTTAGTTCACTTAAAAATTGGTTGGGATAAGACTTTTGTAGAAGTACCAATTATGATAAAATAATATTCTTTTATAGACAATCCTTATATCTTTTATCCTCAATTTTGAGCCATACAAAATACATCTCTGTTCTAAAGTTTGTGTGGTTTTAAAATTGAGGATAATGATTATTTTTTGACAACCTCAATTTTACTTCAACTAATCACATCATCGGGACCATAGATCCTTTTACTTCTAAGAATTGTTCAAAATCTAGGTAGCTATGCTCTGTGCGTTTTTTGAAGTGCCCTTACAATTAAAAATTACTACTATATTGGCCCATCTTATTTAATTTCCTTACAAATTTGAATTGAACTACTACGGATAACTTCATTGTTACCTAGGACGGAGTAATTAAAATGTCACGTTGAAAACAAACACAACTAAAACTTACCTACAATAAGCAAAAAATATTACTTTTAAGCCTTAGGAACCTGCATTTATTGTTTCGTCGTTCCTTAAGAACAAACATATAATAACTATAAATTATTGGGTAGTTTATTTTTTCTTAGAACTCTTTGAAAACCGCACATAGCCCAGATGAGGAAAACTGATTTTTTAATTATAGGATGTGGCTTTGCTGGAACTACATTTGCGAATTTGGCAGCGGAGAATGGGTATACTGTTCGATTAGTGGATAAGCGAAATCATATTGGGGGTAATTGTTATTCCTACAAAGATGAAGAATCTCAAGTAGAAGTGCATAAATACGGGCCACATATCTTTCACACCAATTCACATAAGGTGTGGGCATACGTTAATCGCTTTTCAAAATTTAATAACTACATCAATCGAGTAAAAGCCAGAACAGGCCAGCAAGTTTATGGTATGCCCATCAATCTACATACCATCAATCAATTTTTTGGAAAAGATTTCTCTCCAGAAGAAGCTCAAAAACATATCAATAATATTAGATTAAAGGATTTACAACCAAGTAATTTTGAAGATTTTGTTTTGCATAATCTTGGTACAGAATTATATGAAGCGTTTTACAAATACTACACCATCAAACATTGGGGGGTAAATCCTAATGAAATTCCATCCTCGACCGCAAAGCGACTTCCGATTCGATTTAACTATAATGACAATTATTTTAACGATCAATTTCAAGGGATTCCTTTAGAAGGGTATACTGGATTAATCCAGAGAATGATTACTCATAAAAACATTGACCTAGTATTGGGAGAGGACTTTGAAACTTATCGAAGTGCTTGGCGCTTGAATTTTAACCAGCTAGTTTTTACGGGTTCTATTGATAATTATTTCAATTACAATAATGGAATTTTACCGTATAGAACCTTGCGGTTTGAAGCAATTAGAGGAAAAAATATTATTGGAAATGCGGTTATGAATTATACAGATATGAGCGAATCTTTCACAAGGATTCATGAACATAAGTGGTTTACGCCAGAACGTAAATTTGAAAAATCAATCGCCTTTAAAGAATATCCTAGTAATACGGATAGTCGAAAAAATCCCATTTACCCGATTCGGAATCCTGCATCGGAAGCGATGTATAAGGCTTATTCTAATCAAGCTAAAATGGAGC